>NZ_CDLKIE010000224.1:0-8045 GCF_975902315.1 Kaarinaea lacus
CTTTTCCATGCTGCAAAACAGCGTCACCGTTTATTTGAAAACGCCTCGCGATGCCTTGAAATTTATTCAGACCTTGCTGAATAGACTCATTGGATACTCCACATTCTTTAGCAATCGCAATGGCAGCTAATGCGTTCAGCACATTGTGCTCACCAGGCATATTCAAATGCACTTCATAATTTTCGCCAGTGGCTTTATTAAACACGGTAAATTCACAGGTTGCGCTATGTTGTTTAATATCTCGCGCTTGCAAATCAGCCTCATTGGACAATCCGTAAGTCAGCACAGGCTTGGAAATATTGGGTATTACTTCCTTAACTCCGGGATCATCAATGCACATCACAGCCAGACCATAAAATGGCAAATGATGTAAAAACTCTATAAAGGTATTACGCAGGTTATGGTAATCACCGCCATAAGTAGCCATGTGATCCGCATCGATATTGGTAACCACCGCCAGCATAGGCTGCAGATATAAAAATGATGCATCACTCTCGTCTGCTTCCGCCACAAAATACCGGCTGGCACCCAGGCGAGCGTGTGTACCCGCGCTATTTAATCGGCCACCAATTACAAATGTAGGATCAAGCCCCGCTTCGGCCAGTACACTGGCAATCAAACTGGTAGTTGTCGTTTTACCATGGGTTCCGGCTACTGCTATACCGTGCCGAAAGCGCATAAGCTCAGCGAGCATTTCTGCACGACGCACAACGGGAATTCTCAAGTTGCCCGCCTCGTAAATTTCCGGATTTCTTTCACTGACGGCTGTTGAATAGACCACAACATCGCAGCCATGCACATTCTCAACTTTATGACCGATATAAATCTTTGCACCCAATGAAGCCAGGCGTTGCGTCGTCAGGCTTTCTTTCAAATCTGATCCTGAAACTGTATAGCCGAGATTTATTAGCACTTCTGCGATACCGCTCATTCCAGAACCACCAATACCAATAAAATGAATCCGTTTAATCCGGCTCATTCCTACATCTTGATAATTGGTTTGATCGTTGTTCATAACAGTTTGCCCATTAGGCATGCGCCGCCTCCATGCATTTATCCGCTACCATGCGGGTAGCATCGGGTAACGCCAGACCACGGGCTGCACTGGCCATCTGCTGCAACCGGTTAACCGTCAAATCAGCAAGCAGTCTGCGTAGTGCCTCAACCGTAAAATCTGTTTGCTGAATTAATATTGCTGCCTGTTTGTCAGTAAGATATTTTGCGTTACTGGTCTGGTGATCATCAACGGCATAGGGATATGGCACCAGGATGGAAGCCACGCCAGCAATCGCCAGTTCCGCAATTGTCATAGCACCTGCGCGACAAATTACGAGATCCGCCCAGCGATAGGCTTCTGCCATATCATCAATAAAAGCGACAACGTTTGCTTCAACACCGCTTTGCTCATAGTTTGCTTGCGCTGCTTCAATATTTTTCTTGCCGGTCTGATGCCAGACAACGGGTCGCTTGTCTGCATCAATACCACTCAGCGCTTCTGGTACGACATCGTTTAGCGCTTTGGCACCCAGACTGCCTCCTACTACTAATATATGGAGTGGATCATTAATCTGACGCTCAACATCCCGGGACTCGAACAATTGTGAAATATTTTTTCGCACTGGATTGCCCGTATGAATAGCTTTCCCCGGTGCAATTGAATGGGGAAAGGCTTCCATCACGACACTGGCAAACGGCACGAGTAAGCGATTGGTCATTCCCGATATGCCATTTTGCTCATGTACCAACAAAGGTTTCCGGGTCAGCCAGGCGGCTACACCCCCAGGTCCCGTGACAAACCCACCCATACCTAGTACCGCACGTGGTTTTAATGTCCACATCACACTTAATCCCTGCCATAGTGCATACAGCAGTTTAAATGGCGCCATAATCCAGCCCAGTAACCCATTACCCCGCAACCCGGAAACATTGATATACGATATGGGAATATTCGCTTTTGGTATTACATCCGCTTCCAAACCACGACGTGTACCCAACCATGCCACATCGACACCACGCGAGCGCAATTCATCGGCCACTGCCAATGCGGGAAATACATGACCGCCTGTGCCACCGGCCATGATTAATACTCTTGTAGTTGTCGATTTAGTCATAACTTCTATATAAGAACCGCAAGTGTTAACGTTTTCTACCAGATTTGTGTTTAGCCTTTCGTGGTCTCAACGGCACATCCTCTGTTTCCGGATACTGGTGCGCTATGCGTAACAACATGGCACAGGCAATACAGGTCGCTACAATACTGCTGCCACCGTAACTCATTAACGGTAACGTTAAACCCTTGGTCGGCAACATGCCCATGTTAACCCCGATATTAATCAGGGCCTGAAAACCAATCAGCAAACCAATACCAAACGCCAGATATCCAGCAAATCGATCATGCTGACTTAACGCAAAATGCCCAATACGGAAGGAGCGATAAACAATAACGACAAAGAGGGAAATCACCACCAAACCACCCAACAAACCCAGTTCTTCCGAAATAACGGCAAATAAAAAGTCAGTGTGCGCCTCGGGCAAGTAAAATAACTTTTGCACGCTACTGCCCAAACCCACGCCTAACCACTCTCCTCGACCAAACGCAATTAATGCCTGTGTTAACTGAAAACCGCTATCAAACGGATCCGCCCAGGGGTTCAGGAAAGAAGTTAAACGTTCAACACGATACGGCGACGAATAAGCCAGTAGTGACAGCGCCATCCCCATCACCAAAATCAGCACACCAAATTGCCAAAAACGCACACCCGCTAAAAACATCATGCCTAACGCAGTAAAAGCAATAACGACACCGGAACCAAAGTCAGGCTCAAGCAGCAATAAAATTCCCACCACACCGAGTATCAACATCGGCTTAAGAAATCCCTTTACAGTTGTTCTTACTTCTTCACCCCGTCTCAACAGATAACCCGCGAGAAATATAACGACGAAGAGCTTCATTAATTCCGAGGGCTGGATATTCAACACACCCAGATCCAACCAGCGCAAACTGCCATTAACCTCCTTACCCATTAGCAACACCATGGCAAGCAGCACGATACCAAACATCAAAAGATATGGGCTAATCCTGTTCCAGAACTCAATCTGCACATGCAAAACGCCCCAGCTCAGCGCTAAAGCCACGCCGATAAAAAACGCCTGCTTCCAGATAAAATAAAAGGGTTCGCCATACTGCTTTTCCGCAATCGAAATCGACGCCGATCCCATCATCACCAGACCAATAGACAGCAACGCAATAACCGCACCCAGCAGCCAGTAATCATAGCGATAACTTTCCATGTCGCGCTTTGACCTGGCCTGGAAAAATGGCTTTACCAGAGCAGCTTTACCCATCATGATGGCAAGCTCCTTACTGATTCCATAAATACTTCACCTCGGTGCTGGTAGTCATTAAACATATCGAAACTGGCACAAGCCGGTGACAGAATAACTTTGTCTGTCGCTTTAGCGAGCCTGTCAGCCTGAGCAACAGCTGCGGACATATCTTCAGCGCGCTCAATTTGCACAACTCCCGACAATACACTTTCGATACGTTCAGCATCTTTCCCGATCAGTATGACCAGTCGCACATTGTTGGCAATTACAGCTTCACGCAACGGTTCAAAATCAGCGCCTTTCCCATCACCACCGGCAATTAATATTTTATTGCCCGACATTCCCGCCAGTGCTGAAACCGTCGCCCCCACATTGGTACCTTTTGAATCGTTATACCAGTCGACGCCCCTGATTGTTGCCACCAGCTGCATGCGATGCGGCAATCCTGCAAAGTTTCTTAAAACATGCAGCATGTCATCAATCGCCAAACCCATAGTTTCACCGAGCGCCAGGGCCGCCAGGGCATTGGCCTGGTTATGTCGGCCAGGCAAACTAATTTCATCAACCGGCATCAACTGTTGCGATCCCTTCATCAGCCAGGTTTTGTCATCACGGTATTCAATACCAAAGTCCCTGTCACCTGGCGGTGCACCGAAACCAAAGGAAACCGCTTTCGCCGGGGAAACACCTTCATTTCCTTTTGCCATACTAACAACCAGTTCATCATCACGATTAATCACCGTGTGTTGACAATTGCGATAAACATTACTTTTTGCAGTCACGTACTCCTGTATATTGGCATAGCGATCCATATGATCCGCTGACACATTCAGCACTACCGCTGCATGAGCATTTAAGTTATCGGTTGTCTCCAACTGGAAGCTGGATAACTCCAGAATGTAATAATCTGTTTTTTTCGTTGCCTTCTCGCGCCTGGTATCACCAGGCAGATTAAGCGCATCGCGGGGTAGCAGATTCAACGCGGGTTCTCCCAGGTTGCCGCCGACTTTAACGTTTAAACCGGCATACTCTGCCATGGCGCCCAGCAACGTCGTTACCGTGCTTTTTCCGTTGGACCCGGTGATAGCAATTATTGGTGCGTCAGCATTTGCAGCAAATAAAGCAATATCCCCTAGCACTTCTGCCCCTTGCGCCCTGGCATTCGCAATCACAGATTCTTTTACAGACACACCTGGACTAACAATTAATTTTCTGGCTTGATCAAAAACCAGGGGTTCAAACCCACCCAGGTAACATTCAACGTTTGGCGCGATACTCAGCAATTGCTTAAGGCCCGGCGGATTGGGTCGCGAGTCGACCACCGAAAATGGCTCACCTCGCTGCGCCAGGAAACGCGCACAAGACAACCCGGTCTTGCCGAGACCAACGATTACCGTTGTTCCTGCGGCCTGGGTATATGCATTGTTATCTTCTGCTGCCATCATGGATATTCATAACTCACAATTTTTTACCCATAGTCCTTTCGTGCATTAGTAACTATCGGAGTTTTAAGGTTGCCAGACCAACCAGGGTCAAAATAACGGTTATAATCCAGAACCGAACAATAACCCGGGGTTCTGGCCAGCCTTTTAATTCAAAATGATGATGCAAAGGCGCCATGCGAAATATCCGTTTGCCGGTTAACTTGAAAGAGGCAACTTGAATAATGACACTGAGGGTTTCTATTACAAACACACCACCCATAATCAATAAAACCAGTTCCTGGCGCACCACCACGGCCACGACGCCGAGCGCGGCACCCAAAGCCAGGGCACCAACATCACCCATAAACACCATTGCCGGGTAAGCGTTAAACCATAAAAACCCCAAACCAGCGCCGGCGATTGCGCCACAAAACACAACCACCTCTCCGGCACCTGCAACGAAAGGTATACCCAGATACTCAGCAAATTTGATATGGCCAGTAGCATAAGCAACGATACCCAACCCAGCCGCAACCAGAACCGTTGGCATAATTGCTAATCCATCCAGACCGTCCGTCAGGTTCACCGCATTACTTGATCCCACTATTACCAGATAGACAAAAACAATAAAGAACCATCCCAGGGGAATAACTACATCCTTAAAAAAAGGAACAATCAATGAAGTCTCAATGGGATCGGTAGCGGTGTAATAAAGATATAAGGCCGCACCCAGGCCACCTACGGTTTGCCAGAAATATTTTTCGCGGGCCTTTAGCCCTTCCGATTGCTTCTTAACAAGCTTGCGATAATCATCGACCCACCCTACCGCACCAAACAGCATTGTGACGATAAGCACCACCCACACATAACGATTAGACAAATCACTCCAGAGCAAAGTACTAATTGCGACTGCTACCAGTATTAGCGCACCACCCATGGTCGGTGTACCTGCTTTGGTAAGATGAGCTTCCGGGCCGTCATCGCGTACATGTTGCCCGATCTGATAGTGGCTCAACTTCCTGATCATGATTGGGCCTACAATAAACGAAATCACCAGGGCAGTGAGCACACCCAGGATTGCCCGTAGCGTTAAATATTGAAAAACGCCAAAGCCACTGTGCAGCTGTGTTAAATAATCCGTCAAATAGAGCAACATGTTTAATGTTTTCCTTTTCTATCTATTAGCTACGCTAACAAAGCCTCAACCACTCGCTCCATACGCATCATACGCGAACCTTTAACCAGCACAGTGACATCGTTTGAAAGCTTTGGCTTAATAGATTTAACCAACTCATCAACGTCTTCAAAATGCTGACCGTTGTCACCAAATGCTTCCGTCGCTTCCTCACTGAATCCACCCAGCGTATAAACGCGATCGATATGTAATCTTGCTGCATCTTCACCGGCCTGTTGATGTAACTCGATGCTGTTATCTCCAAGCTCGCCCATATCGCCTAACACTAAAAACTTTTCGCCTTCACAGGATGCCAGCACATCCAGGCCAGCGCGCAAGGAATTAGGATTGGCATTGTAAGTATCATCTATTACTCGAGCACCGTTGATTCCGGGCTTTAGTTGTAGACGACCTGGAACCGCCTGCAAAGCTCCAATTCCGTTGGCAATAGTTTGCAAATTGACATCAGCTGCAACAGCAACAGCAGTCGCGGCCATTGCATTCATCACATTATGTCTACCCAACAATTTAAGCGTACAATCAAATTCACCCACTGGTGTTCGCACCTTGAGGCGATTCCCGTCTATATCACCTTGCCAGTCACAACTAATATCTGCAGGTTGTTCCAGGCCAAATGTCAGCGTTTTGTTATCCCTGGTTAACTCTCTCCACAGGGGTGCGAACTGATCATCAGCGTTAATCACGCCAACACCGTCTTTATCCAGTCCTTCGTATATTTCACCTTTTGCTTTCGCCACACCTTCCAGGGAGCCAAAACCTTCCAGATGCGCTGCGGCAGCATTATTAATCATGGCAACGTTTGGCCTGGCCATATTGGTGAGATAGGAAATCTCGTTCGGGTGATTGGCACCCATTTCAATCACCGCTGCCTTATGCTGTTTGTTAATACTCAACAAAGTTAATGGCACTCCAATATGGTTGTTTAAGTTTCCCTTTGTCGCTAACGTTGGTCCTAATTGGGCAAAAATTGACGCCAATATTTCTTTAACCGTGGTTTTACCATTGCTTCCTGTTACCGCAACCACCGGAATCGCAAGTTGCGCTCGCCAATACGCCGCCAACTGGCCCAGTCCAAGGAGGGTATCCTCTACAATCAACTGTGGCAGTGAGCACTCAAGCTCATGATCAACCATCAACGCCCTGGCCCCAGCTTCCCGAACATTTTCTACAAAATCGTGAGCGTCGAAATTTGGGCCTTTCAATGCCACAAATAGCTGGTCCGGCTGTACTGCCCTTGAATCACTGCTGACACCAACAAACGTAGTATCGCTTCCTACCATCCTGGCATCGATAGCCGCCGCTGCATCCGACAATAAAATTTCACAACCCGCCATTAGCCACCGCTTGAACCTTGCTCAGCCGCCAGTAATCCGGCAATGACTTCCGCATCACCTTCGTAAGCGCGCTTTTCTTTACCAATGATCTGGTAATCCTCATGACCTTTGCCTGCCACCAGAACGACATCATTTTCTGACGCATGACCCATTGCATGCTTGATAGCAGCAACTCTATCGTGGTTTATCACTACATCCTGCTGCTTTAATATCCCGTTGAGAATTTGTGACACGATGTGGCTTGCAGCTTCAGTTCTGGGATTATCATCTGTGATAATCACATGATCAGCATACTGCTCTGCCACTTCACCCATAGCGGGGCGTTTACCCTGATCTCGATCACCGCCACAACCAAACACACACCACAGCTGGCCGTGCTTTTTTGAATCAACATGTGCACGCAATGACTGCAGGGCTTTCGCCAGGGCGTCCGGTGTATGCGCATAATCAACCACAAACATCGCCTGTCCTTTATGGCTGGGAATGCGCTCCATTCGCCCCGCTACATTGGATAAACGACTAATACGCAACAATGCTTCTTCAAAGCGCACCCCTTTACATACCAGTGCTGCGAGCACCGCCAGTAAATTGCTTATATTGAATCTTCCCAGTAATGCAGAACTGACGATACCGCTACCCCAAGGAGTAATAACATCAAAGTGCAAACCGGCCGCATCCATTCTTACCTTGTGCGCACGCACGTCGACATCCTGTTGTTCAACTCCGTAGCGAATCACATTAATGTCTTCACGCAACCCACTCAGA
>NZ_CDLKIE010000225.1:0-6828 GCF_975902315.1 Kaarinaea lacus
CCCGAAACAGATCAAACAGGCGGTTGATATCATTTTATCCGCCAAGCAGCCCATGATTTATACGGGTGGCGGGGTGGTATTAAGTGACGCATCTGAGGAACTCATTGAATTTACCCGATATCTCGGATTCCCGATCACCAACACCCTGATGGGACTAGGTGCTTATCCCGGCTCTGATCCCCAGTTCGTTGGTATGTTGGGTATGCATGGTACCTACGAAGCCAATATGGCCATGCACGAGTGTGATGTATTACTGGCTATTGGGGCACGATTTGATGATCGAGTTACCGGAGATACGGAGAAATTCTGTCCGCAGGCCAAAATAATTCATATCGATATTGATCCATCGTCAATTTCAAAAAACGTCAAAGTACATGTGCCAATAGTAGGGAATGTGAAAGCCGTTCTGTCGGATCTCAATGCGGTGTTGAAAGAAAAGGGGATCAAGCCAGAAAAAGAAGCCCTGGATCAATGGTGGTCGCAGATCAAGGACTGGCAAAGTGAAGATTGCCTGCGATACGACCGCGGCAGCGAACTCATTAAGCCACAGTTTGTCATTGAAAAACTGCATGAGGTTACCAACGGTGATGCGTTTATCACTTCGGATGTTGGTCAGCACCAGATGTTCGCGGCACAATTTTACAAATTCAACAAACCGCGACACTGGATCAATTCCGGGGGATTGGGCACCATGGGTTTTGGATTGCCCGCGGCAATGGGTGTGCAGCTGGCTTTTCCGGATGAGAAAGTTGCCTGTATAACAGGTGAAGGTAGTATCCAGATGTGTATTCAGGAACTGTCGACCTGTAATCAATATGATTTGCCGGTAAAAATAATTAACTTAAATAATCGTTACCTGGGAATGGTGCGTCAGTGGCAGGAGTTGATGTATGGTAGCCGTTATTCACACTCTTATATGGATGCGTTACCGGATTTCGTCAAGCTAGCCGAGGCGTACGGGCACGTTGGTATTCAGGTCACGGATCCTAAAGAAGTAGAGGCGGCACTGGAAGAGGCATTTACCAAGTATAAAGATCGGACGGTATTCCTCGATTTTATTACCGACCAGTCAGAGAATGTTTATCCAATGATTAAAACCGGGCAGGGACACCACGAAATGCTCCTGGCGTCTAAACGTGGTAGAGGGCTGGCATAAAATGCGTCATATCATATCCATACTATTAGAAAATGAAGCTGGCGCATTGTCGCGGGTAGCGGGCTTGTTTTCCGCTCGTGGCTATAACATTGAATCCTTGACAGTTGCACCTACAGAGGATGAAACCCTGTCAAGAATTACCCTGGTGACCCGGGGCTCCGATGAAATTGTCGAGCAGATTACCAAGCAATTAAACAAGCTGGTCGATGTCGTTAAGCTGATTGACTTGACCGAAGGTGATCATATCGAGCGTGAAATGATGATGATCAAGACGCGGGTGACTGGTGAAGACAGGGAAGAGGTCAAGCGATTGGCTGAAATTTTTCGCGGGCGAATCATCGATGTCTCTGATACGACTTATACAGTTGAACTAACAGGTAGTGCGAGCAAGCTGGATGCGTTTATCACAGCGTTAAATGCGCCAATACTGGAAACAGTACGATCCGGAGTGGCTGGCATTGCCCGCGGGGAAAAATCACTGCATGCCTGACGCGATGACGTGTTCGTATACAGCAAGCAACTAAAATAAATATTTATTATTCGAAACAGGAGAAGATTTAACGTCATGAATATCTATTACGACAAAGATTGCGACCTATCCATAATAAAAAGCAAAAAGGTGGCAATTATCGGTTATGGCTCACAGGGGCATGCGCACGCAAATAACCTGAAAGATTCCGGTGTTGACGTGGTGGTTGGTTTGCGCCCAGGTTCCTCATCTGCTGCTAAAGCGGAGAATAGCGGATTAAGTGTTAAAGATATTCCCGATGCGGTTGCTGGCGCAGATGTCGTTATGATTCTGGCGCCCGATGAACATCAGGCAAAATTATATCGTGATCATATTTCGCCTAACATCAAAGAGAATGCGACATTGTGTTTTGCGCATGGCTTTAACATTCATTATGGTCAAATCGAGCCGCGTGCCGACCTGGATGTAATTATGATTGCTCCCAAGGGGCCGGGACATCTGGTGCGTTCTACTTATACACAGGGTGGTGGTGTGCCCAGCCTGATTGCGGTTTACCAGGATGCGTCAGGTCACGCGAAAGATACTGCGTTGTCGTATGCATCGGCAAACGGTGGCGGACGTGCTGGTGTTATTGAAACGACATTCCGTGATGAAACAGAAACTGACTTGTTCGGTGAGCAGGCGGTGCTATGTGGTGGTGCCACGGCCCTGGTACAAGCTGGATTTGAAACGTTGACTGAAGCCGGTTATGCACCAGAGATGGCGTACTTTGAGTGTTTGCATGAATTAAAATTGATTGTAGATTTGATGTATGAAGGTGGTATTGCCAACATGCGTTATTCTATTTCCAATACTGCTGAATATGGTGATTTAACCCGTGGGCCGCGCATCATTACCGAAGAAACCAAAGCTGAAATGAAACGTATCCTGACTGAAATTCAGAACGGAGAGTTTGCGCGCGAATTTATCCTGGAAAACCAGGCGGGTGCTGCAACTCTTAAAGCCAAGCGCCGTATTGGGCGCGAGCATTCCATCGAAGTGGTGGGCGAGAAATTGCGTAGCATGATGTCCTGGATCAAAGAAAGTAAAATTGTCGATAAGTCTAAAAACTAGCGCGATCCGTTCAGTGAAGCTATAGCGTATTCAATTCAACATTTGAATATCCAGATACAAGGTAACAGTTTATGCATCCTGGTGGCTGTTACCTTGCTTCTTAATTCGTAATCCCACCGGTCCTAATCATATATGCTACACCAACGTCCAGTCATTGCCAGGCAAGGTTTGTTGCCAATTGCTGCGGCGCTGGTTTTGGCATCAGTGCTGTATTATTTGTATGGCTGGTGGGTTTCATTGGGAGCCTGGATTATTGCTGCAGCGTTAATGTTTATATTTCGTGACCCGCGTCGCAAGGTTCCGCCCTCACCCCTGGGAATTGTGGCGCCAATTGATGGCAAGGTTGTATCAGTTAGCCAGGAGCGGGATCCATACCTTGACCGTGAAGCAATTCGTATCAAAATGCGTGGTAGTCCATGGGGTGTATTTAGTATTCGCAGCGCGGTAGAAGGCAAAGTGCAAGATCAATGGTTTGGCGCATTACCCGATGGCGCTGATCAAAGCCTGTATAGAAAAACGGGTATTCCCCCATTTGCACAATGGACGCAAACTGATGAAGGTGATGATATTGTTACTACTTTGTCACCGAAACTTGTCCGAAAAGGCATGCGATGTGAAGTTAATAGTGGTGAACGTATTGGTCAGGGCAAACGTTGCGGTTTCATACCGTTTGGTGCGGACGCAGAAACTTTTATACCGTCCAATAGTCGTATCGAAGTAAAACCGGGAGATAAAATAAAGTCAGGTACGCGTATTATTGCAAACCTGGTTAGATAAACGGGTATTTGTACGTTATATTTTATAAATCAAGGAAGAAATTAACCAATTTACCGAACGATATATCTCAATGGCTCCCAAGATTCTAGAAAAGCAGCGCCGACGCGGAATTTATCTGCTGCCCAATTTATTTACCACTGGCTGTCTATTCGCCGGATTTTACGCCATCGTGTCGGCAATGAGTGGGAAGTTTGAGCTCGCTGCAATAGCCATTTTTGTTGCGATGATAATGGATGGGCTAGATGGTCGGGTGGCCCGATTAACCAACACGCAAACAGATTTTGGCGCCGAATACGATAGTCTTGCTGATATGATCGCTTTTGGCCTGGCGCCATCCCTGGTGATGTATGAATGGGCACTGGTTAACATGGGGAAACTTGGCTGGTTGGCCGCGTTTATTTATACGGCGGCGGCGGCATTGCGCCTGGCGCGGTTCAATACCCAGGTTGGCACTGCAGAGAAGCGTTACTTTCAAGGTTTGGCCAGTCCGGCTGCCGCAGCCGTAGTCGCGGGTATGGTCTGGGTGGCGACTGATCATGAGCAGTTGGGTGTTGACTGGCGAATTCCGGCCTTTGCCATAACCCTCGCCACCGGGATTTTGATGGTCAGCAATATTCGCTACCGGAGTTTTAAAGATCTTGATCTCAAAGGGAAAATACCTTTTGTCACCTTGATAATAGTGGTATTGGTGTTTGTTTTTATTTCTTACAGCCCACCCCAGGTGTTATTTACGATATTTCTTGTATATGCGATATCTGGCCCTACATATACCTTGATCAGGCTGCGAAGAAGGCGTGCGGAACGGAGAGCGCATGGACAAAGCGAAGCTGATACTAAAACTGATGACTCAGCTAGCAGTGAAGCCACAGAATCAGACGAGCAAAAAGAGAAATAGCCTCTTGGCAAATCTGGCTGTTGTCGCTATAGTTAAAGCTATACATTGAATTCCAACGAAGAACTTTCAATTGATGCAAACGATGAAACACAAGATGACTGATAGCCGGGAGCCGGGTATGGCTCAATGCGCTATGTCCTGTCCAGTGTGTTTGCCTTCCAGCCTCAGGCTACTGCTGCTGCCCTAAGGGCAGACAATCTTATTCCAAATCATTAATTCCATCTGTTTTTGTCCGTAAACCCTTCAAGGGTTTGATACAATTATATTTAAATGGTGCAGCTCGCGGGGAATTCATTGCGATCACACCGAGCTAATGGAGCAATACCATGAATGACAAGTTAATTATTTTCGATACAACATTGCGCGATGGAGAACAAAGCCCTGGTGCGTCGATGACGCGTGATGAAAAATTACGTATTGCCAAGGCTTTGGAAAAAATGCATGTGGATGTTATTGAAGCTGGTTTTCCCATAGCCAGTCCTGGTGATTTCGAAGCAGTAAAAAGCGTTGCCGAGAGTATTAAGGACAGCACGGTATGCGGTTTGGCCAGGGCCCTGGACAAGGATATTGACAGAGCAGGCGAGGCGTTAAAAAACGCCAATTCAGCGCGCATTCATACCTTTATTGCAACATCACCGATTCACATGAAAATGAAGTTGCGTATGGAGCCGGACCAGGTGCTGGAGCAAGCCGTACACGCGGTCAAGCGAGCGAGCAAATATACCGACAACATTGAGTTTTCTCCCGAAGATGCCGGTCGTTCCGAGTTGGATTTTTTATGCCGCGTATTGGAAGCGGTGATTGATGCCGGTGCACGCACCGTGAATATCCCTGACACCGTGGGTTATAACTTGCCCCATCAGTTCGGTAATTTAATTGCGCAATTAATAGAACGGGTGCCCAACTCTGATAAAGCCGTGTTTTCGGTACACTGTCACAATGATTTGGGGCTTGCAGTTTCCAATTCACTTTCTTCTGTAATTAATGGCGCACGACAGGTTGAATGTACCATTAATGGATTGGGTGAGCGTGCAGGTAATGCAGCATTAGAAGAGATTGTAATGGCTGTTAGTACTCGTAAAGATGTATTTTCATGTAACGTTGATCATATTGATCGCACCCAGATTGTACCGACTTCACGCCTGGTGTCGGGTATTACCGGTTTCGCAGTACAACCTAATAAAGCCATTGTCGGTGTTAATGCATTTGCCCACGAATCCGGTATACATCAGGATGGCGTATTAAAAAGCCGTGAAACCTATGAAATTATGCGCGCGGAAGATGTTGGCTGGACGACGAATCGCATGGTATTGGGTAAACACTCCGGACGTAACGCTTTTAAAACGCGTTTGCAGGAGTTGGGGATAAGCGTTGAGTCAGAAGAGGAACTAAATAATGCCTTTGCGCGTTTCAAGGAGCTTGCTGACAAGAAACATGAAATCTACGACGACGATTTACAGGCTTTGGCGACCACTGCAGATCTCGACAAGGAAAATGAGCACGTCAAGTTGGTGTCGTTAAAAGTATGTTCGGAAACGGGCGAAACACCGGTAGCTGCACTCACTTTGAATGTTGATGGTGAAGAAAAACAGGTCGAAGCCAGTGGCGGTGGGCCAGTGGATGCGTCATTTCAGGCCATTGAGAAAGCCATCGAAAGCGGTGCACATTTACTGTTGTACTCTGTCAACAACATCACCAGTGGGACTGATGCACAAGGTGAAGTCACGGTTCGGCTCGAGAAGGGAGACTATATTGTCAATGGTCAGGGTGCGGATACTGATATTGTTATTGCCTCGGCGATGGCCTATATCAACGCACTGAATAAATTGATGACCCGTATGGAGCGCCGTCATCCGCAAGTTTAGTATGGTGAAGGTAATCAGAAAAATCTAACGATAATGGCGATTGACGAACGACAACAACAATATTTGCAGGCCATGGGCGTACAAACCTGGTTGAGGCGAGAAAGTGTAGCTGAACCAGAGATGCCAGAGGCAGCGGAGTTAAATTCGGCAGCAGAATCGCCGGTCACGCCAGAAGTTGGTTGTGCTCCTGCGGGAAGAGTCAGGCTGCCAGCAGGAGATAACGTTTACAGTTATAACTGGGATCAGCTGCAGGGCGCTGTTCGCCAGTGCATAGCGTGTGATTTGCATAGCACCCGTAAAAATACCGTCTTTGGTGTTGGCAATGAGCAGGCTGACTGGATGGTTGTTGGTGAAGCTCCGGGCGCTGACGAAGACCGTCAGGGAGAACCTTTCGTTGGTAAGGCCGGCCAGCTTTTAAATAATATGCTATTGGCGATCGGCCTGCAGCGGCAACAGGTTTATATTGCCAATATACTCAAGTGCAGGCCGCCGAATAACCGCGATCCGCGCCCTGAAGAAGTGGTTAAGTGTGAACCCTATCTAAAAAGACAGG
>NZ_CDLKIE010000226.1:0-5008 GCF_975902315.1 Kaarinaea lacus
GTTATCCCGTGCCCGCCATAGGATGCAAGGAAATCGTCAGAGAAGCCCCAGCATCAGTCAATGAGCTGAGGTTTCAAATTATTCAGTTTGTTGGGCGCAGCCCTTTCCGCGGGCGGGACGCTGACAAACCAGCGTTGGTATACCTAAGCATAACGACATTCAAAACAGTAAATCAACCGTAGTTTAGACCTGGATCAAGTTTAATTTGTAAATTCACCTGATTAGATCTTGCTCAATTTTAATTTTGCTATAGAATAAAAATTATCCAATAACACTGGCAGCATGGATTATTGAGGCATTAGAACAAATAACCATGTACGAAAAATATTACCATCTCGATTCCGATCCCTTTGCGCTGAGCCCGGACCCGCGTTTTAGTTATCTGCACCCCAGCTACAAAAAAGCCAAAACTTATATCAAATTTGCCCTGGAACGCGGCGAAGGTTTTCTGTTGATTACCGGTAAACCGGGCACTGGCAAAACGACCCTGGTAAAAGAAATGCTGAGTGATCTGGATAAAACGAGGTTTAAGGTGAGCACCCTGGTGACTACGCAACTGGAGGCCGATGATTTATTACGATACGTTGCATATTCCTATGATCTACCCGTTGAAAATGCGAATAAGGCAACGGTCATCCAGCGCCTTAAAAATTACCTGATAGACAGGCGGCGTCGAGAACAACACACCATTTTAATCGTTGATGAAGCACAGGACCTGTCCAAAGGGGCTCTGGAAGAATTGCGATTGTTAACAAATTTTGAAATGGACTATATTCCTTTGTTACAGATTTTTCTGGTGGGCCAGCCACAGTTGTTTGATTTGCTGGGATCCAGTTCCATGGAACAATTGCGCCAACGAATTACCGTTGCCACTGCCATGCAACCGCTCTCTGTCAATGAAATTGAAAACTATATCGAGTGTCGATTGACTGTTGCTGGCTGGCAACATGACCCGGAAATCAATCGCAATGTTTACCCGTTAATTTATGAAAACACTGACGGCATCCCAAGGCGGGTTAACCAGATATGCAGCCGGCTACTTTTACACGGCTTCGTGGAAGACAAGCATGAGTTGGGGATTGAGGATATCGAGGACGTAATAAAGGAATTAAACGAAGAACAAATTTCTTTGTCACACACAGTGTTGAAATCAGAAAACGAATTCGAGAAACAATACATAAGCCTTTCTCCCGTTAACTCCAAGAAAGAGTTGCACTAGGAGTTTCTTCCCATCATTTGGGATTACGCGCCATTCACAGGCTTAACGTGATCCGGCAGCAATCAACACCTTTATCGTTGCAATCAGTTTTTCGGCTTGCTGCAGTTCCACCGCCGTTAAAACTCTGGCAACACTATCCCGAAATTCAAGACACTGAGATTTATTACTTTTAACAGGACAGGAGTCACCAGCAATTTCATACCAGGCATAGGATTGAATAAAATTCCTTTCCACACCTAAGCCGGTTGCGTAATGTCTGGCCAGGTTATACTGGGCTTCGGAATCCCCTTGCGCTGCAGCACGTTGTAGCCATTTCACGGCCTCACCCAGGTTTTGCTGAACATTAATCCCGGTACGAAACAAATTGCCCAGTTTGGCTTGCGCGGTAGCCAATCCCCCTTCTGCTGCACGCGTCAACCACAGCACTGCTTCCGAACGGTCTTCATAAACGCCAAATCCATTTAGATAAGTGTGATAAAGATTATATTGTGCTTTGGCATTGCCGGCTTCAGCTGCTTTTGTGTTCCAGTCAAGTGCTTCAAAAAAGTTTTGATCAACACCGCTGCCAAAAAGATACATGTATCCCAGGTTTGCCTGAGCTTCCAAATGTCCTTTTTCCGCCGCTATTCGAAACCACCTCAAAGCTTCTTTCTCATTTTTGGGCGTATCAAGTCCGTTCAGGTGCGCCTCCCCAACTTTGTTTTGGGCTTCAAGACTACCGTTGTTGGCTTCAGCCAGATAGGTCTTAAAAGACTTTTGATTCTGGATCCTGCTAAGCACTGCATTGACAGATTCCAGGCCTGCAAATGAAGGCAATGAAATTGATAAATAGAGTAAAAACAAACCTGTGCAAAGGACGCGCTTTCTCATTCCTGCTCCGTGAAACTTTATAAACGAAATATCCGTTACGGTTGCATTGCGTATGCATCCGTTATGTATGTATCGCCTGAAAATGTATATAGATTAGCGAATGAAAACCCGACTTATCGCTAGCCAGGTATAAAAACATCAAGAAAACAACCAGTTGCTTTTAACCCAACAGCAACATATTCATTTATGATAACTATATTAAGTATTAAGTTGGAAGCAATTGACCTGACGACCAGCGAACCATAATCCAGGCATAAATGGATCTATTTTTTCTGATTATCTCTTGGTAACCAGTTAGTTAGTAGCTTACTGACCAAATTAGTTCCAACTGGCACATAAAACATTTTATAGGGATTGAATAACAGCAGATTGGTATTGGGCATGGGGAAATTCACGCCTGCATGGATTAACTCTATGGCGTGTAATTTAAATATTCGATCGAGAATGGTGTGGGTAGCAATCACAGACACAACTTTATCAATATCGATTGCGACTAGTTGTCGTCTGAATATACCACTCTGAATACAAATACGTTCAGTGGTAATCACAAACCAGTAATTTTTAACCCTCAACCAGGCAATGCACAATAGCGTTAAAATGATTAGCGGAGTGATCGATCCAAGCAGGATAATCACGCGTTGGGTGCTTAAAATAATTTTTGGTGGATCAGGTTCATCGTCTTGTTGCGCACCTTTTTGATGATTGTTAAGTGCATCTCCCGTTTCCGGCTGAGACATTTCGATTTTTGTCTCTGACGGATAGTCAGGGTTCTCGGTATATAAAAATAAAGGGATACCCAGAACAACCGCAAAAACCAGAATTATCCCAAGGATGAAACCCGTAAAATGCAATAGCTGAACAGCGATACCCCGGCGGGAAGCACCACCCTGCCACAGCACTTTTTCTTCGTGGATCAGCTCTATATTATCCAGAAAATGTTGGTTTCCTAACGTTTCCACAACGCCTCAGTCGCACTGGCCCAGCTATTAATTGTTCACTAATTACACAAATTGACAATAATCAAGATGCGTAAGCTGTGCCAACCCTGAGTATGCTGCCGTAGGGCTAACGAATTTAGCCAGTATTCCGTGTCAAACAATAACTTACAGGCCCCTGAACCAAATGACTACGTAAGCGCATACGTATTTCTTGACCCTGTAGTATACTTTAGGGTTTAGAGTAATTCTAACGAGGTCAATAAAATAATGATATTAATGACAATTGGCCAGGTAGCGAAAGAAACGGGGGTTCGTGTCGAAACAATCCGGTTTTACGAAAAAGAAGGCTTAATTAAAGAACCGGAGCGTAACCCATCAGGTTACCGGCAATTTCCAGCTGAAATTGTTCAACGTGTGTTGTTTATTCAACGCGCGAAGGCGATCGGCTTTACCTTAAAAGAAATTAGCGACTTACTGTCGATACAGGAAAAGCCAAACGCTTGTTGTGGGGACGTTCTCGATAGAGCCGCCTCCAAAGTTGAACAAATTGAAGCAAAAATCAGCGAATTGCAACGTATGAAAGATACCTTGCAAGATTTAACAAATCAATGTGTCAGCCATAACCTGCTGGACGACTGTCCAATACTGGATGCTTTATATGCTGACTAGCGGCGTGCAGTCATTAATGATCGATTAAGTAAGACGTTGTAAAGTGGTAGCACAGTAGATTGTAGTAACAGAAGGTTGTAGTAGTAGTTGAAGTAGATGTGAAGGAGAGACTCTCCCCTCGGCCTTCACGATTCCTCATGCTTGTATACACAAGCAACCCAGGGACTTTAGCCTCTCTCCCTTCCTAAAGTCCCTTTTTTTATTTCTATAAAAAATTATTTCTATAAAAAATTATTTCTGTAAAAAATTATTCCTTTAAAAAAATTTAATTAGCGATCCATATACCCCATCACCAGGTCCGTGACGTTAGTACCCGTAGGTCCTGTCCTGATCAAATCAACACTGGCTTCAAACAGGGTCCCCGCATCAGCATTTTCCAGATAAATTCGTGGATCTGTACCACTCACCAGTTTTTGTTTAGCCCTGGCCAATGTATTGGCATCAATACACACGCCCGCGGCATCCATGACACCATCACCTCCATCGGTACCAGCGGCCAATAAACACCACTGTTTATTTCCCTGTAATTCTATCGCTGTGCTTAACGCCAGGCTTTGACAGCGCCCGCCCTTTCCAGGATCAATTGGTAACGTCATCGTCGTTTCACCACCCCATATATGCAGCACACCAGGATGGCACTGCATCACTTGCGCTATGTGTCGACCGCACTCAATAGCGTCACCCTGCAAATATTCAGCGTGGATATTGGTTACATAGCCTAGCGATACAGCGGTTTCGCCAGCTGCAGCAATCGCCTGTTGCAGGTTGGCGATAATGCGCCAATTAATGGTGTTAAAACATGGGTCATTAGTTTTTGGTATGGGTGGCGCCTTGTTCAGCATGCTTTGAACAAACCGGGGAAGTTTGTCATGATCAATTATTTTCAAGGAATCATCAGCGGGAACTAACAGGCCGGAGCCGATGACTGCAGGATTATCTCCCTGAACATCGGACATCAGCAATACCGTTGTAGTACGCCCGTCTGTGTGTCTTGCCAACCTACCGCCTTTAATACAGGAAACTTGTTGACGAATGGCATTCATCTCGGCGATGGGCAATCCACTTTGCAATAGCCAGTTATTGAGTTTTTCCAGGTTTTTTAGAGAAACAGACTCGGGTAAAACTTCAACCAGTGCTGATGCACCCCCTGAAATTAAAAACAGGAACCTGGCGTTTGCTGGTGCCGTATTGAGGTAAGATTGCAGTTGGCTACCCGCTTCCAGGCTTTTCTGGTCAGGTAAGGGATGCCCAGCCTCTATCACATGAACACCTGGTAGCCCTGGGGAACAATGTCCATGCTTGGTGATAACCA
>NZ_CDLKIE010000227.1:0-6696 GCF_975902315.1 Kaarinaea lacus
CAAATATCGCCAATCCCCCTTGTGCTCATGTACAGTAAAGACGATGAAATCATCGAGACGTACCACGCCAAAACACTCATGGCGGCAGCAAAAATGCCGAAGGAATTAATAGTCCTGGAAGGCACGCACAACCGGATTTTTAGCTATGATGACAACAAAAAAGCGCTGCTAGAATCCCTCAAGAGCCTGGAAAATACCCGTCAGTGACAGAGAATCCCGCTTCAACCGAAGCGATAAAAAATTGCAGCGGCACTCCATATCGTGAATAGTCAGGACAAATTGCTTTGTGTTATCCTTGCCACCGCCAATTGCCCACCAGAGGCCAAAACGGGCCCTCTGACAATCATTATGAAAGGAAACCTCGGATTTACCCTGGTAAACGAAGCTCCTGGTGCAATGGCAGGATTGTATCGGCGCCGACCACAGTGAATTTTGCCCATTGGGCAGCAACGCCGGCGGCATAATCCTAAAAAAAACATTATGAATCAACGGTTCAATGGTGCCTCATATCGGTCCCCTCGCAACGAGAAACTGTGAACCCCGTCAGGCCCGGAAGGGAGCAGCGGCAGCAGTGGCTTCGTGTGCCGGGGTGTGGCTGGTATGAGTCACCACCCAATTGCCATATCGCTATTGCACCAATGACAGAGCCAGTGCGATCATACAACTTCCTGAAATCTGAAATATAACGAACAATACGCATCCGTTTAATGAGTTATCAAGTACTGGCAAGAAAATGGCGCCCACGCAATTTTAGCGAACTGGCGGGCCAGGAGCATGTACAACGCGCGTTAATTAACGCGCTGGAAAGCGATCGCCTGCACCACGCCTTTTTGTTTACCGGCACACGAGGCGTTGGAAAAACCACCATTGCTCGGATTCTCGCCAAATCACTTAACTGCGAAAAAGGAATTTCGGCGACTCCCTGCGGCGAATGTAGCGCCTGCAGGGAAATTAATGAAGGCCGGTTTGTTGATTTAATTGAAGTCGATGCTGCATCCAAAACCAAAGTCGAAGACACCCGTGATTTACTGGAAAACGTGCAATATGTACCGACGCGCGGGCGTTATAAAGTTTACCTGATCGATGAAGTTCACATGCTGTCGACCCATAGTTTTAACGCGTTATTGAAAACGCTGGAAGAACCACCGCCGCATGTGAAATTTCTGTTAGCAACCACAGACCCGCAAAAACTGCCGGTTACTATTTTGTCCCGCTGTTTGCAGTTTAATTTAAAGCGCCTGCCCCCAGATCTGATTGCGGAACATCTGGAAAAAATCCTGCACCAGGAAAATTTAAACTTTGAGCACACTGCGATAACACTTATTGCGGAAGCCGCTGATGGCAGTATGCGCGATGCCCTGAGTTTACTCGACCAGGCCATTGCCTATGGTGGCGGCGAACTCAAGGAAACTGAAGTCCGCACCATGCTGGGTACCGTAGATAAAACTCACGTTTTCGAACTACTGCAAGCCCTCGCCAATCGTGATTCAGCAAACTTATTAAGTAACATTGAACAATTGGCATCACACTCAGCAGATTTCGAAAGTGTGTTAAATGAAATATTAAGCCTGCTACATCGTATCGCACTAACCCAGATTGCACCTGACGCGATAGACGAACAGGCACCCGAGAAAGCACAAACAACACAACTGGCAGAGTCCATCTCGGCTGAGGACACCCAGCTTTATTATCAAATCGGCTTGCTTGGTAAGCGCGACTTACCCCTGGCACCCAATTCAAAATTGGGGTTTGAAATGGTCATGCTGCGTATGCTGGCTTTTCAACCTGTCACTCGCAATGCTGAGCAAAAACCAATAGCAGCAAAGCCCCGTACAACAGCGCAACCTGCGCAATCAACACCGGAAGCAGGCGCTCAAACACCGCCACCTCAAACGCAACAAACAAAATCTCAGCACCTTGAAGCAATCAGTAAGACACTTGGCTCCACATCGCCTAAAAAAAAACTGAGCAGCAAGGACGGTAATAACACTATTCCCGGCAACAAAGGTTCAGACAACAAAGGTTCAGACAACAAACCAGCCGCCGTCGAAATCGAAGTCACAGCAGCGACAGGTTCACCGAAAGATCGTTATACGCCATTACCCATCGATGAAAATGACTGGGAATCACTCATTGAAAACCTGTCTTTAACCGGTGTTCCATTGCAACTCGCTAAAAACTGCGCATTATTAAATTGCCAGGACGAACTTATTGAGCTGGCATTGTCTGAATCTCATAAGCAGTTTCACAGCAAACAAAGGGAAGAAATTCTCCAGCAAGCCCTTGAAGCAAGTACCGGTAAAAAACTAAAGCTTACCATCAACTTTAAAGACAAAGTTGATGGCACTCCGTCCTTACGGGAACAACAACGAATTCGTGATCGCCAGGCAGCAGCCGAAAATGACATTTATACTGACAATAATGTGAAGACCATCGTTGAGACATTTGATGGTCGAATATCCACGAAATCGATCCGTCCGGTTGATTAATTCGGGACGATCCGTCGGAAGCTAAGGTATAATAAGCGACACGCGAGCAATCGATAAACTAACGAAATAGAGGAACAGATGATGAAAGGCGGCCTTGGAAAATTAATGAAGCAAGCCCAGGAAATGCAGGCCAATATGCAAAAAGCCCAGGAAGAATTGGCAAATACACAATTTACCGGCCAATCCGGCGGCGGACTGGTTAGTGTCGTAATGAATGGCAGACATGATGTTACTAAGGTAAGTATCGATGACAGCTTATTGAGTGACGACAAGGACATGCTGGAAGATCTAATTGCAGCGGCTGTCAATGATGCCGTGCGAAGCATTGAAAAGAAATCCAAAGAAACCATGTCTTCAATGACGCAAGGTTTGCCGATCCCCGGCGATTTTAAACTCCCATTCTAAGGCGAATAATACCCAGTGCAATTTAGTCCACTTATCAATCGCCTTATTGAGGACTTGCGCTGCTTGCCCGGAGTTGGCCCCAAGTCTGCGCAACGTATGGCCTTTCACTTACTCGAACACAATCGCGATGCGGCCAAACAATTAGCCCATACGCTCCTGGAAGCCGTTGAGAATATCGGACATTGTCAATCCTGTCGCACCCTGACCGAAGCCACGATATGCAATATATGCAGCAATGTTAAACGAGACCAGGGCAAACTTTGCATTGTCGAGACACCTGCTGATGTCAATGCTATCGAACAGGCCACTGACTATAATGGTCTTTACTTTGTGTTGATGGGACATTTATCTCCCCTCGACGGCATCGGTCCCACTGAAATTGGGCTTGATATACTAGAAAAACGCATCAAGGAAGGCGCAATTGAAGAAGTAATTCTTGCCACTAATCCGACCGTCGAAGGTGAAGCAACCGCTCATTATATTAGCGAGATCGTCAAAGCTTGCGGAATCAAACCCACACGCATCGCTCACGGTGTTCCTGTTGGTGGAGAGTTAGAGTATGTTGACGGCGGAACACTATCACATGCATTCAGTGGCAGAAGAGAATTATAACGACACCTTATATCCAAATATCATTTCATTAATTACCCTCCCCGGTTTTTACAGCTCGTTTTCCTACCTGGCAATCGCTACAGCAATAAATCAACAAAAGCAGCTAAGTATTTGATAAATTATGCTGCTTATTATATTTACTAGCCTTCTAAACCCAAACATAACGTCGTTTTGTGAACTGCGTCACAAAATTACTAGCAGGTAAATTGAGTAAGTCACCCATAATCAACAATAACCGTCTGCACTCACAACTTCTCGGTCTATTAATTACGACAAGCGTGCTAAAGGTTTGCTATACAGCGCCGAATAGCATTCAACTGTTTAGGTTTCGTTCATTAACAATGATGGTTATACCAATCTCTGGGGCGTAAGGAACTGAAATGTACGATAATTTACATGCACGTGTGCACGACGAACTAGTAACTCAATATGCACCGCTAGTTAAGCGAATTGCTTATCACTTAAAAGCGCGCTTACCTGCAACTGTCATTGTTGATGATTTATTACAGGCTGGCATGGTCGGACTACTTGAAGCATCGCGAAAGTATGATTCCGAACAGGGCGCAAGTTTTGAAACCTACGCCGGTATCCGTATTCGCGGAGCCATGCTTGATGAATTGCGTCGCAATGACTGGGCACCCAAATCGGTTCACCGTAAAGTTCGTGACATAACTGAAGCGATACGTGAAATTGAAAATCGTGTAGGTCGAGATGCCCGTGATGAGGAAGTTATCAAGTCTCTGAATATCTCTAAAGACGAATATTACAAAACACTGCAAAATATATCATCACATAAGGTGATGAGCTGGGATGATTTGGGCATCGATGAAGACGCCATTCGCAGCACGGTAAGCGACCAGAAACCCGGTTTACAGGAAGAACTGGAAAAACACAATTTTAATGAAAAGCTGACAGAAGCAATTGCGTCATTGCCAGAACGTGAAAAAATGATTGTTGCGCTGTATTATGAATCGGAACTGAATTTGCGTGAAATCGGTTCAGTACTCAACGTCAGCGAATCACGCATAAGTCAATTATTAAGTCAAGCTCACCTGCGTTTACGCGCCAGAATGGAAGAATGGATTAAGGATGACGCCTAGCCCCAAAAAATGATACTTTAATATCCATGGGCAAATTCATACGACATCCAAAAAATCTCACTTTTGTGCATGAAGGCAATTATGTCAAGATACGTCGCGTAATTCCTTTTATTCAATCCATGCACAGCGATGCCATCATCTGGGCACGCACACCCGCCCATCGCGTAGAAATAAAAATTCTGGAAATCACTCCCTACACTACGATGTTCTCCTTTAACATCAGTTATGTTGGCGAACAAAAGTGGTTACCCCAGATTCATCTTACGGTACGCTGCTACCACGATGCCCGAGTTGCCGAGGTGGTAAATTTCCAGCATCACAAGCATTTTCATTCTCGCTATTCATACCCGAACCCGAATATGTACCAGAAAAATGAAAAACAGCAAATCAATCGGTTCCTGGGTGAATGGTTAGATTATTGTTTGAAGACTCGCTGCGCTTTCCAGCCGAGTGAAGTACCTATTAACGCCTAATTCGCGCAACTATTACCCTGTCCACCCTGTCTTCCAGTTCCTCGTCAAACGTGCTCCATCGAAACATGTTAAATGTTGCTTTGATTAATTGTTTTTATAGTGAATTCCGAAGTGTTTGGTAAAAACAAATCCACTATCCTGGAAAATATATCCACAACCATAATAAGTAATTAAGATTTTCTGTATTAGCATCATAAAGTTATGGATCCACAGTCGCCATATCGGTTTTTTCCCCTTAAAAATGTGAATTGGTTAAAGAATTTACAATTTCATACCGATAATTTTCTAAAGCAGAACCAATTAGTAATAATCAACAAAAGGCGTAGAGGATGATGTTAAGGAATCTTGTTTTATTAATTTGCGTTTTATTGCCGATGTCTACCCTTGCCTATCAAGACGACTATGTCTGGCAGGAGAAATTCAAGCAGGCCATGCCCAAAGCTCAAGCGGGTGACGCGGAAGCTCAATATGATATCGGTGGCATGTATGAAAAAGGCAATGGTGTAGCGAAAGACACCAGCAAAGCATTTGACTGGTATGTAAAAGCCGCCAAACAAGGCAACGACAAAGCAGCCTATAAAGTCGGATTCAGCTATTTACGGGGCAAAGGCGTATCAAAAAACTATGACAAAGCCCTGAAATGGCTCAATGTAGCAGCTGAACACAACAATGTGCGAGCTTACTACTTCCTGGGAACCATGTACGAAAAAGGAAAAGGCGTACCAGAAAATATGGACAAGGCACTGCGCTGGTACACCCGCGCATCAAAAGGTGGATACGCGGTTGCTGAAGAACGCGTTATCGAAGTAAAAGCCGCGCTGAAGATGGAAGAACAACAATTACTGGCCGAAATTGAGCGTAAAAAGCGTTTGAAGCGCCAAAAAGTCGCGATGACTCGCAACCCGGAACCTAAGATGAAAGCTAAACCTGATATCAAAAAGGTATTGCTGGCTGGCGGCTGGGCCAAGAAAAATAAACCCGCGGAATATTTGCCATCCAAGCTGACGAATTGCAAAGACAAGGGTAGGACCATTGAGTGTATTTCCAAGGAAGTAACCCGCAATATTGGAATGGCGGATATCAGTTACACCACTAAAGCTGTTGTCTACAGCATCAAGGAGAGCGGTGATTTCAAAGTCTCCTATCGCAACAATGTTGTAGATATTAAAGTGACCGATCCGGAATTCGTTGAATCAGGTGGTAAAGTGCCTGTGAAGCTGGGCTGGCAGGATGCGGAACACAAACTGGCCTGTGCCGTTGAAAACAATAAACAGGTTAAATGCAAGAAAAACAAATTACGCAGCTTAACTTTCAATCGCAAGTAATACAGTCGCAAGTAAAACACGATTAACCAGTTAGCAATCTGTGGATTAGAAAAAACACCCTTCCCTTCACCATGAAGGAAAGGGTATTTTTTTGCGGCGGTGGAAAACTGTTACGAATAGGCATGTACTGCCCAGACATGGGCCAGCGAGCAAAGTAAAAGTAAATACATGATCGGCGCATGGAAGAAACGCCATTTACTCAACAGCTGTTCACACGATCTCACCAGCGAAACATCCATTAAAGTATTAATGTATTGCTTCAGGTATTGTTTTTCACTCGTTATCGTCATAG
>NZ_CDLKIE010000228.1:0-8392 GCF_975902315.1 Kaarinaea lacus
CTCTTACAGTTTTACGGCATTGGCCAAAGCCGGACGCGAAATGATGCAAGGTCGCAATGGTTCGCTGCTGACATTAAGCTATCTTGGCGCGGAACGCGTGTTGCCCAATTACAACGTGATGGGATTAGCCAAGGCCAGTCTCGAAGCGAATGTCCGTTACATGGCTTCCAATCTTGGGCCTGAAGGTACTCGAGTGAATGGTATTTCAGCTGGCCCTATACGCACACTTGCCGCGTCGGGCATTAAAGGTTTTCGTGCCATGCTGGATTATAATGAACAAAATACACCCTTACGTCGTAATGTAACGATTGAAGAAGTGGGTAATGCTGCAGCATTTTTATGTTCCGATTTGGCTTCGGGTATCACCGGCGAAATCACCTACGTGGATGCTGGGTATAACATTACCGGCATGGCGAGAATGGATACTCCGAGCGAGTAGTTAACCCATCTATATCTTCTCTTACCCCCCCTCTTTTTCAAGAGGGGGAGATAAGAGGAAACCTACAAGTGCTACAAATCAACCCAACTGACCTTGTTTATAAATAATTTAATTCGAGCCAGAAATTTTAGTCGCGTTATTTTAGTTTAAGAAAGTCACCTGATTGCGGCCACTCTCTTTCGATTGATAGAGCGCCCTGTCGGCCCGCATGAATATTTGCGTGGGTTTTTCATCTTTATGCATCATGGTTACACCAAAGCTTGCCGTAACCTTTTCACCGATACCTTTTATAGATAGCTGCTGCATGGTTTCACGTATCCGGTCTGCCAGTTTAACAGCGCCTTCCTGGGTTGTTTCGGGCATGACGATCATGAATTCTTCACCGCCAAATCGCGCCACAAAATCCGTGGCGCGCAAAGTATCCTGCATCACATCAGCAAATGTTTTAAGTACATCATCCCCTTTAAGATGCCCATAGGTATCATTAAACCTTTTAAAATGATCCAGGTCCGTCATTATTACGGCAAGGCTTTGCCCGTAACGACCTACCCGCTCCATCTCCATATCCATGCGTTCATCCAGGTATCGCCGATTAGCAATGCCTGTTAATGGATCGGTAAGCATCAGCTCTCGAATTTTAGACTCCTGCTCCTGCAATCGCCCATAAGCATTCTCCAGGTTCTCTTTCGCAGTTATCGCTTCTTCTTTGGCATAGATAGCCAGCAAGTGGGAATGCTCACGGTCTTTTACAAAATAGTGCAGAACAATGTAGATCAACACAAATCCTGCACCCATGTTCATGATGAAATAAAGTGTATTGATATGTTTGGGCATGGGGGCAACCATTTGCGATAGCGTATTATCAAATAATCCGGAGATTATGATTAATGCGATAAACGCCACCAACCAACGAAATGCCGATTTAATATCGGCAAAAAACATCGCAGCCAACGGCGTAAAGAATGCCCATACCATGACTACACTACCGTTGGCAAAACCACCCAGGCTGGCCTGCAGCAAGAACGGTAATAACAAAATTAACAACAGCTGGCTAAACCGAAAAAACTCAAATCGCCTGGTTTTAAAAAAATAAGCAATACTTAAAAAGGAAATAAAAGCGTAGCTAAGCGGAATTGCCCCTGAATAGGGATAACCTGACACAACATAAAGTGAACCCCAGAAAATGGCCAACAACGCGATACCGCCGGCGATGATGGTCAGTACTGCTTTTTTAAGCCTTACTTCACCAGAGTCATCCGGCAGATTGCCGGAATTGGCGAATTTCCAGAATATGCTATGCAAATAGTCGTTTTGCATTAATCACTACAACAATAATTTTCAGTAAAAACAAGTGCTTACAATACAGTCTTATGACCTGGTGTGCTTTGGGCTGTCAAACACGTTATCGTACAATTATCCCCGCACTTTATACTGATTTTTATTGTTTATAATGATTAATTGATAGAAATCAATTATGTATAAAAGCCATGGCTAGCAACCCAACTTAAGCTTTTAATATATCTTCTTCCCCTTCACTCTTACCAATAATGACCGCACCACAAGAGTCACTGAAAACGTTAACCGTAGTACGACACATATCGAGCACACGATCTACGGCGAGAATTAATCCTATGCCTTCGATGGGCAGGCCGATAGTGGCAAGTATTATAGATATGGCCACCAGGCTGGCTGCCGGGATACCGGCGACACCAATTGAGGTTAGCAAGGCTACCATGACGATCGTAAATTGTTCCACGAAACCCAGATCCAGACCATAAGCCTGAGCTATAAACATCGCAGCGACACATTCATAAAGTGCCGTACCATCCATATTAATCGTTGCCCCGAGCGGTAATACAAAACTGGATGTTTTATTGGATACGCCGGCATTTTTTTCAACACATTCGAGTGTGAGCGGTAATGTTGCTGATGATGATGAAGTAGAAAAGGCAGTAAGCAATGCCGGTGCCATTGCCTTGTAATGCCGAAGTGGATTGACGCGAGCGATAAATTTTAAAAGCAGCGGCATTACTACAAAGAAATGAATAGCAAGCGCGATAACGACACTACTAAAAAAATATGCCAGTGGTTCAAAGGCCTCGAAACCGGTGCTGGCAACGACCTTGGCCACCAGGGCAAACACACCGATGGGTGCAAACTTCATAACCCAGTCGGTAATCAACATCATGACGTTATAGACCGCGTCCCAAAAGTTATAAATTGTGGCAGCACCGGGATGTTCTATTTTCGTCATGAAATACCCGAACAACAAACTGAAAAAGATTAACCCCAACATTCGACCATCAGCCGCGGCCGCAACAATATTTGTTGGCACCATGCGCAAGAACACTTCCGCAATATCGCCTGCGCTTTTACCCTCCACTTTGGACTTAAGTTCTTCAACATCACCTGAAAGACCAATCATATCTTTAGCTGGCTGACCATCCACAATACCAGGTGACATGATATTTACTATGGTTAAGCCAATAAGAATTGCGATCAAACTGGTAGTCATATAATAAAGAATTGTTTTTCCGCCCATGCGCCCCAAACCATGGTGACCACTTATACCAGCAATACCAATAATGATGGATGACGCAATCAAAGGAACGATTAGCATTTTGAGCGCATTGAGAAATAATGTCCCTACAAATGCGTACAGGTCGTAAAACTTGAAGTTCCCAATCCCCATTTCCTGGCCCGTAATTGAGCCCGCAATAACGGCTAATACCAGTGCAATGATGATTTGCCAGTGGAGTTTTATTTTTGGCATAACCGGTCCCTTGTTTTTATTAAGAGTTATTTTAAATGCTATTTTTCTTGATGCTATTTATGGTCAAGCAATTCTGTCGACTGCCTTCTATTATAGCAATGGAAACAGCAAGTGCGCCTTATCTATACCTGGCAATTCAGAAATATTGAGCGCAGACCACACATAAGTCTGCAGGTGCAAACTCAGGAAAAGAGTTGGCGGGGCAAAAAGAGGATCTTACAAATTGTCGTCTTGAACGATAATGCTTGCACTATCTTTCAGGCTCTGCAAATAGCTGGTAAAAGCCGATTCACCGCGTATACCGGCAATATTTCGCTGCAATGTCTGACGCTTTGCTTCTTCCATGTTTTCGATATCACCATCGCGCACATTGCTAATTCCGATTACGGCATAGTCGCCGCTCGCTAACTCAACTCCGTCATAGCTGGTCTTGCCTTCTTCGGGTTTCGTTATTTTGAAAGCCTGTTGAACAACTTTGCTATCGATACTACGGTCAGTGCGCTTCAATGTGCCGGCTTGTTTCCATTCCACGTTAACGATTTTAGCTGCCGCCTCTGGCGTTGCTTCACCCTTAGCCAGCTGTTCGATGATATCCTTGCCCTGTTTTTTGGCGCGCTCACGGGCTTTTTCTTCAATGATTTGTTGCTTAACCTGAGCTTTTACTTCATCGAGGGATTTTAACTTGGAATCCTGATGATCTTTAATGCGAATTACCACCACATGATTCTCACCCATTTCAATGGGCTCACTATTATAGCCTTGTTTCAATACATCTTCGCTAAATGCAGCACTTGCTACTTTAGGATTCGACGCAATACCAGAACCACCATTGCGCGCAAATAACTCGGTAGTTTTAATGGGTAAATCTGTACCACCCGCGGCGTCTTCAAGACTATCAGGCACTTCGTAAGCCAAGTTTGTCAACTTTTCTGAAAGCTCAAAATATTTACGTTCAGCAATGCCCTGCTGAAATTCCGCAATTAATGTCGCCCTGACTTCTTCAAACGGCTTGGCTTTCTGTTCGCGAATTTCTTCAAGTTTGATAATGTGGTAACCAAAAGCACTTTTCACTGGCTCACTGACTTCACCCACCTTTAAATTAAACATGGCTTCCTCATAAAAAGGATCAAGCGATCCAGTACCAAAGAAACCTATATCTCCACCTAATTCTTTTGAACCTGGATCCTCTGAATACTCTTTGGCTAATTTTTCAAAATCAGCACCTTCCACGATTTGCTTATGCAAATCTTCTGCTTTTTTCTTTGCTGCCTGCGTCTGTTCTTCAGTGGCTCCAGCGTCAACATTAATGAGGATATGGCGTGTCCGACGCTCTTCCGGAATAACATATAAGCTGGCACGTTCGTCATAAAATTGCTTCAGCTCTTCTTCCGATGGCTGTTCATCAGTTGTCAGGTCTTTAACATTCAGTTCAATGTATTGAAGACTAACCATTTCTGGTGTCATGTAACGTTCATTATTTTTATCATAATATTGCTTGATGGCGTCTTCAGTGGCGTCTGCGTCCTGCTTGAAGCTATCTGCCTTTAATACCAGGTAACCGATGTCCCGAGTTTGTTCCTGTAGTTTTAACAGTTGATTAACATCGTGGCTGGTTACTACTGGTGTAATAGCGATACTGGAATTGAGCTGTCTTAACAGAAAGTCACGCTCTACCTGGTGCTCATAGCCAGCAGCCGAATAACCCTGGGAATTGAGAAGTTGTTTGTATAAATCGTTGGAGAATTTTCCGTTTTCCTGAAAAGCTTCATTTTCCTGAATAGTTTGTACTATGAAACTATCCGATATCCTGTACCCGGCATCGTTGGCAGCTTGTACCAGCACTTCACGGCTAATGATGCGCTCTAGCGCCTCTTTCTTGATTTGATCATCCATTAAGCTGGGGTCAAACTGGTCACCGAACATCTGACGCATACGATCACGCTGCGTTAAATATTCGCGCTGATATGCCTGTTGGGAAATTTCTTCGCCGTTGACATTGGCTATTACCAACGGTCCGCCGGTGCCGAAGTATTCATTAATACCCCAAAGGGCAAAAGGAATGATGAGTAAGATAACGATCGCCCAAGCGATCCAGCCTTGTACGCTTTCTCTTATATATCCGAGCATTTATCCTGGAGCCTGCCTTACCAATGAGAATTGAAGTAGTTTCAGTAAAAGAGTTGTTCAATTAGTATATAAAATAATATAAATAAAAGGCGTTCCTGGGGGGAACGCCTTTTTGCCATGCAAATGACTTGCAAAATGGCGGAGTGGACGGGACTCGAACCCGCGACCCCCGGCGTGACAGGCCGGTATTCTAACCAGCTGAACTACCACTCCGAACATTGGTGGGTGGTGTAGGGATCGAACCTACGACCCTCGCCTTGTAAGGGCGATGCTCTCCCAGCTGAGCTAACCACCCAGCGAAAGCGCGCTAGTTTACGGCATCCTTCAGCGCTTTTCCAGCCTTAAATGATGGATTTTTGGCGGCCGCAATTTCGATCGGTTCACCGGTTCTTGGATTCCGTCCGGTGCGCGCCGCACGTTCGCGAACTAAAAATGTTCCAAATCCCACTAAAGAAACCTGATCTCCCTTGCTGAGTGCATCGGAAATGGCGTTGATGAAACCGTCAACCGCCCGACCTGCAGCAGCTTTCGAAATATCTGCACTTTCAGCTACAGCTTCCACTAAATCTTGTTTATTCACTCAAGAATACCTCTCGTTTTGGTTTTTATAGATTGCCCCGATCTCGAAAAAATAGTGCGTACTACGATAACAATAATACTTTCAGTACCTTATGAAATTTACCACAGATTTACCCAGTGGTAGCAGGCTCGGCAATACAGAAATCAATGCCTGTTGAAAACGGACAGGCTTTATACCAATGGCTTGCTTATGGGTCAAGCAACGGCCTGTACCATTGGTACGTGAATTTTCACGACACTCGATAGTTGTGGAGTATAAATGAAAAAGTGATTGCTTATGCTCTTAGAAGTGGTCTTATTTGTAAAGCGCAAAAACCAAAATCCAGTGGTTTTTGCGCGATATTTTTTACCAATCTTTGGATATTTATTGAGCTTAGTGCGTTCTGATCGATTTATCCGTATCTTCAGAGGCTTTTTGCTCTACGGTAACACCCATTTTTTCACTACCAGGTAGCGGCTCTGGCATTTTGGTCAACGCGACTTCGAGCACTTCATCTACCCAGCGAACCGTACGAATTTCAAGACTCTCTTTGATATTGTCAGGAATTTCTGTCAAGTCTCTACTGTTTTCTTCGGGAATCAACACGGTCTTGATACCGCCGCGATGTGCCGCCAGGAGTTTCTCTTTCAATCCACCAATGGGTAATACTTCACCTCGCAAGGTGATCTCACCCGTCATGGCCACATCGGATCGAACAGGAATTCCAGTGAGTACCGACACGATCGCAGTACACATAGCAATACCCGCACTGGGGCCGTCTTTGGGTACTGCACCCTCGGGAACGTGTATGTGGATATCATTGTTTTCGTAAAATTCTGCCGACTCGATTCCCAACATCCCGGCACGACTACGCACCACACTCATTGCCGCTTGCACAGATTCTTTCATGACATCGCCAAGCTGACCGGTAATGACATGTTTGCCTTTACCCGCCACGATAACCGCTTCAATAGATAGCAAGTCACCGCCTACTTCCGTCCAGGCCAGTCCAGTAACCTGGCCTAACTGATCTTTCTCTTCAGCACGACCAAAGCGGAAACGCTTAACTCCTAAATACTCTTCAAGATTCTCATCCGTCACATCAATGTGATGGGTATCTTTTCCACTCTCTTCCAGTAAAATATTTTTCACTACTTTACGACAGATTTTGGAAATTTCTCGCTCGAGGTTACGTACACCAGCTTCGCGCGTGTAATAGCGAATGATATCGCGAAGCGCTCCTTCGTTAATATCCAGCTCTTCGTCTTTCAATCCGTTAGCTTTAATTTGCTTTTTAATGAGATAACGCTGTGCGATGTTCACTTTCTCATCTTCGGTGTAACCAGAGAGACGAATCACTTCCATACGATCCAGCAATGGACCAGGAATATTCATAGTGTTAGCTGTTGCGACAAACATTACATCTGACAAGTCATATTCTACTTCCAGGTAATGGTCACCAAAGGTATTGTTCTGTTCCGGATCCAGTACTTCCAGCAACGCTGATGCAGGATCACCGCGAAAATCCATGGCCATCTTGTCAATTTCGTCCAACAGAAACAATGGGTTGCGTGTACCAACCTTAGTCAGGTTTTGAATAATTTTGCCTGGCATGGAGCCTATATAAGTACGACGATGACCGCGGATTTCCGCTTCATCACGAACACCGCCCAAAGACATGCGGATAAACTTACGATTAGTGGCTCGTGCGACGGATTTACCCAATGAGGTTTTACCTACACCCGGCGGTCCAACCAGACACAAGATCGGGCTTTTGGCTTTTTTCGCACGTTGCTGTACGGCCAAATATTCGAGAATGCGTTCTTTGACTTTTTCCAAACCATAATGATCGGCTTCCAGCACCTCTTCGGCTTTAGCCAAATCATTGCGAACTTTGGAGCGTTTTTTCCACGGCACACTGACAATCCAGTCAATATAGTTGCGCACAACAGTCGCCTCGGCCGACATCGGCGACATCATCTTTAACTTGTTAAGTTCAGCCTCAGCTTTTCCCTTCGCTTCTTTGGACATACCAGCGTCCTCGATCTTTTTAGCCAGGTCATCAATTTCATTGTGCCCTTCATCAAGATCACCTAACTCTTTTTGAATGGCTTTCATTTGCTCATTCAAATAATACTCACGCTGGCTTTTTTCCATCTGACGTTTAACACGACCGCGAATACGTTTCTCAACCTGTAGTAAATCAATCTCTGCTTCCATTAATCCAATGAGATGTTCGAGACGTTCGCGAAGACTGACAATTTCCAGAATTTTTTGTTTCTCTTCGATCTTTAATGACATGTGCGCCGCGATAGTATCAGCCAGCCGGCCGGGCTCATCGATACTTGAGAGAGACGAAAGAATTTCCGGGGGGACTTTTTTACTCAGTTTGACATACTGGTCAAACTGCGCCATCACCGAACGCATCAACACTTCAGCTTCGCGCTCATCAAGTTGGAGAGAATCGCTGGACTCAACCTTGCTAATTTGCGCC
>NZ_CDLKIE010000229.1:0-11480 GCF_975902315.1 Kaarinaea lacus
AGCGCTCCCGTGGCATATTTTTTTGCGCCGTCCAGTGCACCGCTGATACCACTGGTTTCCAGTCGCCGGCCAATTTCTGCGGCTCGCCACTCACGAAATTCACGTAACCTGGCCAGGCCCTGCTGAAGTTCGGTACATGCCGGATCAATGCCCAGCCCAAGTATATGCACCGTCGTACCAGACCAGGTAACAGACACTTCAACACCGGCTATCAACTGTAGTGCTTGCTCCTTGGCCGCAGCGTGGGCTTCCGCTATGCCATCGGTTACATCGTGGTCGGTTAATGCCAGCACATCCACACCCCTGGATTTTGCACGTGCCACCAACTCCGTTGGCGTCAGCGAGCCATCAGAAGCTATAGAATGCGCGTGTAGATCGTAAACCGGTTGCATGGCGGCAGATATTACTCGATTTTGCTGATCGATTCCTTACCTGAAATTAGATAAAAACGTGAATTTGGTCTATTTAGCGGTCGAGGAATGTGCTAAATTGTGGCCTGATTTTGAATTCACAACTTAAATTCGTGTCCTAACCATACTGATTCCCAACAAATAGTTAAATTTAGCTGAAGTGTATAATGAAATTTCTCGTTGATTTTTTCCCCGTTCTACTGTTTTTCGTTGCCTACAAAGTTTATGACATTTATGTCGCTACCGCGGTCGCCATCGCCGCTGCGTTTATCCAGGTAGGCATACACTATTTCAAGCACAAAAAATTCGAAAAATCACATCTCATTACCCTGGCTATCCTGGTCGTATTTGGTGGTGCCACCATCCTGTTACAGGATGAAATGTTCATCAAATGGAAACCGTCCGTGGTGAACTGGATTTTTGCCGCTGCGTTCCTGGGCAGTCAATTCATTGGCAGCAAGACCATTGTGGAACGCATGATGAGTAAAAGTGTCACCCTGCCCTCGGCAATCTGGTTAAAGCTCAATATGAGCTGGGTCATTTTCTTTGTCGCGCTGGGGATTATCAACCTGTTTGTGGTTTATAACTTTGACACCGATACCTGGGTGAACTTCAAGTTATTCGGCATGATGGGACTCACCATCATGTTCGTCATTGCTCAGGCTATCTATATGTCCCGCCATATGGAAGTTTCAGAAGCAGAAAGCAAGTAACCATGTGGTACGTAATCATCGGCGAAGACAACGAGAACAGTCTCGAAAAACGTCTGGCGGCAAGACCGGCTCACATTGAACGCTTAAAACAACTCAACCAGGATAATCGTCTACTGGTTTGCGGGCCAAATCCTGCCATTGATAGCGAAGATCCCGGCGACGCAGGTTTCACCGGCAGCATCATCATCGCCCAATTTGAATCACTGGAGCAAGCGCAACACTGGGCCGACGAAGATCCTTATATTGGCGCAGGCGTCTACAACAAAGTCACCGTCAAACCATTTAAAAAAGTATTACCCTAAATTCTATTTCGACTCACAAATTTTCTTATCCGAAGGAAGCATTGCATGAACCTGTTAAAATTTTCTCTCGTTGCAACTACTGCCTGTCTGTTAATGGTCTCCACACAAAGTTTTTCCGCCGAAAAGAAAGACGGTGTTATCGCGGTAGTTAATGGAAATAACATTACTGCAAGCATGTTAAAAAGCTACCAGCAAAGCCGCGGCTTCATTGACAACATTTCAAAAAAACAACAAACACAAATGATGATTGAGGAGCTTATTAATCGAGAACTGATTTACCAGGATGCGATAAAAAATGGGATTGATAAAAATCCGGACGTCGAAGCCCAACTTGCCATGTTACACAGAAACGTGGTTGCTGGCGCCATGCTTAAAAATGTTACTGAAGCCGCAAAAATTTCCGATGAAGAATTGAAAAAAGAATACGACAAGCGCAAAAGCCAAATGGCCACCAGGGAATACAAGGCAAGTCACATCCTGGTAGAAAAAGAAGAAACCGCAAAAACAATTATCAAAGAACTTGACAAAGGCGCGAAATTTGCCGAGCTTGCCAAAAAGAAATCCACTGGCCCCAGCGCCACTCATGGTGGTGATCTGGGCTGGTTTAAACCCGGTGAAATGGTGAAACCATTTGCTGAAGCCGTCGGAAAATTAAAGAAGGGTGAATACACAAAAGCACCCGTAAAAACCGATTTTGGCTGGCACGTCATACTAATGGAAGATTCCAGGGAGGTACCGCCGCCTCCTTACGAACAAATGCGGGAACAGCTTAAAATGCGTGTACAAAACCTGCAGATCGAAAATTATATAGGATCGCTACGCAACAAAGCGAAGATCGAACGAACCGCCGACAAGAAATAACGGATTTAGCAATGTAGCCTGGGGCGTAAGCTCGAAGCACGGCGTTTCTGATCCAGATAGGAAAAGTACCCCTGCTCCATAATAAAAGTATACAAGTACCCTACTATAACAATGTAAGTGGCGACAATGATCAGCACGCCACCCAGGCCAACAATATCTTTTGCTAACGACGCGCCTGCCGCGTACTCAACGATCAGGTAAGATAACTCAAAGGCAAGATATATAAGTGGCGCTCGATACGCCGCTTTTCGAATCTTGTTGGGTGCATTATTTAATGCCCAAATTGATAGCACCCCGAAAAAACACAAGTACGGTGTAAGAAGTGTACTAATGTTGCTAAATCTAACATCGGTAATAACACCCACAACCAGCACGCCTATTCCCACAATTATCAAAGGTAGCGCAAGTGTTGTAATAAAATAGCGACGGGTATACATCATATTTTAAGCATAGCGCAAATACGTACCGTTCTCATCATCAACTACAACGCAATGTTCTAGCTGTATTTTTTGGAAACCTGATATCAATCCACGATAGCCGGCTCGCGTATCCAGGCACAAATTCAATCCCGGGCAATCGCATTTTCTCGCTACTACGCCGTACTTCATACTTTGTTTAATTGTTATCATCTTAAGTTAAGCGCCGAGCAATGGCAGTTTTTTTCTAGCGTGGTAAGTGAGTGACAGAGATATGCAATGTTTTAACGCTTCTACTGGGATCTCGTCGTTTTCATAAAATATGATGGCCCTGTTACCTTCAAACTTAAACCTGTCTCTATATAATTCCCTGAAGGTATCAACTAATTTTGTTTTACAGTGAAAGTACATCGCGTACTGGTCTGGTGCTGACGCCTTCCAGTCAATTCTTATGGTGCTTCCTCCTTTGGCGACATAGCTTGGCTCTCCCCATTTCAATGTTTCTTCCACTGCTTCAACACCGTCTGTTTCCTTTGCTACATCGAACACCAGTTGCCGAAGAAACGCCAACTTAACTCTCATGCGCCTGGGGTAAGCCTGAAATATTTCTGCGACTTCCGGATTTTTAATCTTCCTCATACCAAAATTATTTATAGTTATTGTTTTAAATGTTTACGGATAAATAATTCGGTTCTTCGAATTGCGTCCTTGGTTGCCAAATCATCCGCGAAGGTGCGTACGTGCGGGGGACGAAAATCAAAACCTCGACCAACACCCGGGTAAATAATTAACTGAGGTTTCCTGCCTTTTTCTTCCAGGGCTTTAATGCCTTCCATGATGGGCCGCAGTCTTTGGTATTGCTCATGCTCGCCAAAGAATATCAGCACGGGTACTTTCAGGTCATTTATTTCAGGTGCGTATTGATATACCTGCATTGGTTCTGGTTTATTCGGATCTTGCCAATGCGGATAAAACGAAACATAGCAGGCAACTTCCTTTTCCTGTTTTTTGTGCGTAACCAGTGCTTTCAAGCTCATATAACCACCGCGTGTATGAGAGACTATACATGCTTTTTTTCCAATGATATCGGGCTGTTTCAACAAAGCATCGACCCCCCTGGCAACATCAGAATCACTGACATAATCATGCCCCATGGGATACCGATCAAAAAATCGACCACTCCAGACATCCGGTGCCAGAACAACAAACCCTCTTGCTGCAAGACGTCTTGGCGCCAGCAATGTCAAATCATCCAGCCCTCGTCGCCCATGCTGGAAAAGCACAGGAAGGTACTTGCCGGGTTTGACTGGTCGGAACAAATAGGCAGGGATTTCGGCATCGCCACTTTCATAGGCTATTTTTTCCATTTTGACTTCATAGCTGGCTGGGCTGTCTAATTTTCCATTCTCCCACCAGTCATCATCCCACCACAATTTTTCCTTATCCTGTGGGTACTCTGACTTCACCCAGGGCTCGTGGCTGGCAAACGCAATCGGCATTAAGCTGATCGCTACAAATAGTATTAAAAGATTTCTCATTGAGTTACCTCTGACGAGTTTATGATCTCAGGTGTAATTTAATGGTAGTTTTAACCAGGTAAAACGGCTGATGCCCGAACATATTGAGAGAACTGTGTAAATGTGATTGTGGGTTAATTATATTTTAATATTAATCTTCTTGCCATGCAGGTGACCGCGGACCTTCATGAGGAGAGAGATTCAACCAATACTGATTAAGTAACGCGCCATCAGATTCAATTACAGTATATTTTATTGAATGCACAATATACCTTTTTGGATATTCTTCAGAAGCTATTTTGCCAACTCCATCTAAACGATTCCAACCATGGTCATCAAACCTGTCCCCTGTCGATACGGACATGAACGGAGTATCTGATACGAATTTTGCGATTGGCTTATGCTCGCCAGAAATATCGCAAATGTAAAGTTCATATTTAGTCATTTAGTTTATTTTTACACAAACAACCAGTCATGCAACATTCGGCCAGGCATGAGAGCAAATGAGCCGGCTATTAGTATGCCGCCAACATACAGTCCAATCATATTTCCTCTATGCACTCTCAAATTACTGCTTTTTGCGGCCACATATGCTGAGGGTACGTTGTAAAGTACCAGTAAACTAAAGATATGTATAAACCCGAAGTGATTTAAAAACTGCGGCCCTACTTCGGCAGGCATAAATAATGTAGTTACTGCAGTAACCAGCATTAATAACATATATAACTTTCCAAGTAGCCTATGTTGAGATGTGCCTTTTCTATTCAGGAGAAGGTAAGTACCAATTAAGAATGCGGGTAGTATTGTTGCTAAATGCATATAGGCGAGTTCTGTGTAGGTCACTACAAACCTTCCTCTTTATATGTTTTGACCAAACCGCCACACTACATTGCTTGGATCATTTACTATGAAATCAAGCATTCCCCACGGCTGCTTTTTAATTTCGGAAATCTTCGTTCCGTACTTTTCTGCAACACCGGATGTGACAATATGTTGATGCCATTTGCTGATATCTTTTACCAGCATATGCATCATGAAATTGTTGGCGTGCGCCGGCTCATAGAAATCCTGCAACAGGAAGCTACAGTCCTTATGATGAAAATAGGCGATACCGGTATCATCTGAGGCCAGGGTAAAGCCGAGATTTTGATAGAATTCTTTCGAAAGTGCAAAATCCTTTGCAGGCACAAAAGCTTTAATCTCTACTGATTCCAACTCGTCCATGAGCGTCTCCTGAAATGCCGAACATTAACCAGGCGTAAAAACTTTGCGTTAATTCGCGTAATATTTACATATGATAATCATTACAGATCATTAATATCAATAAATTAATATCGTAACTGCAATATTCACTAACTGATTAAATAATGAGCGCATTACTTATAACTTCGATACATTTCAATAAAGGTTGTGAAGCATTTTGATTAAGGAACAGTACAGATCTTTAAGAGACGATTTGATCAAAGAGATCACTCGCGGCATGAAAAAACACAAAGTCACAGGCATGAGCGTTGCACTGCAGGATGGTGGCGAAATCGTCTGGGCTGAGGGATTTGGTTATGCAAACAAAGAGCGAAACACAATCGCAACTCCAGAAACTCTCTACAAAGCTGGCTCCATCTCCAAAGTCTTCACAGCCACTGCGACTATGCAATTGGCAGAACAGGGCCTGATAGACATTGACGCGCCAATCCAGTCGTATATTCCGGAACTCAAACCCAAATACCACTTTAAGGTTGATACACAAATTACCTTGCGCCAGATCATGACACATCGTTCGGGATTAAGCGGTGATCTGATTTCAGGTATGTTCAATGAGCACCCCAAACGCTTTGACACTGTAATTGACTACATGAATTCAGTACACGCTCCATATGCGCCGGGTACTATTTCCGCTTATTCTAATATCGCCACAGACTTACAAGGCGTAGTTATAGAACGGGTAACGGGTGTTCAATTTGAAAACTACATCAAGAAGAACATTTTGACGCCACTGAATATGCATGAGTCCACTTTTGACGATGCACAGGTTAATCAGATACTGATGTCTAAGGGCTATAAACGTAACAGGGAGAATAAGGAATACCCGATACGAAACTTGCCTGCCGGAAACTTGTACACCAATGTGATTGAACTCAGCCGGTTCGCGAATATGGTCATGGAAAACGGTGGACCTGTCCTCAAACCAGAGTCGCTGAGTGAAATGCTATCAGAACAGAAAGATGATAATGAACGCTATGACATGGGAATGAAGTTAGGTTTGAACTGGGTACTGGACAGACCCAGGCTCGACCACCTGGGAAGGGTCGCCTGGCATAATGGTGGTACTCTCAATTTTATGAGTGTCATGATTATTCTTCCTGACCAGGGCTTAAGCATAGTCGTCCTCTCAAATACCGCCATGTCTCTGCCATTTATAGAGGAAATAGCCGACAAAATTCTAATCAAGGCGGCAGAATTAAAATCTGGCATCCTGGCGCCAGAGGAACCTGAACCCGTGGCAGAAGCACCTTGCCCTGCTGGATTGTTAAAAAATATGCCTGGCACATACGCCACTGGTCTTGGCCCCGTCAAAATCTATACCAAAGGCAACAGACTTGAAGCCAGAGTATTATTCTTTAAGGCCCTTCTACGTCACCATTCGGATGGCTGGCTGTCACCAAAGTTGCGCCTGTTTGGAATTATTCCTATGCCAGCAAAATTATCACAAGGAATACGAATAAAAATAGACACCATCAACGACAGGGAATTACTGATAGCAGAATATCAAAATCGCTCCATTCCCGCAGGTGTGAAAATCTTTCCTGAACCGATTCCGCAGGCCTGGAAACAACGCGTAGGCAAGTATATTTTGGACCTGCCTGAAGGTGACTTTTCCTGGTTCAAGGAAGTGAAACTTGACATCAAGGAAAACTTATTGATTGCATTCGTTAAGATTGAAAACCAGGGTGGTGGCAGCCTGATACTCAAGCCTGTAGCAGAAAACATGGCACTCATCGAAGGTATCGGTCGTGGGATGCAAGAAACTATCTACATTACGCACGAGAATGACAAACCAGTAATTAATTATGGAGGCTATCGGTTAGTAAAAAAATAAAATGAAATTCAGCAAAATATTTTGATTTTTTTGATCGATTAATCCAGTGATTTACCATCCCAACGATGCTCTGGATCAGGGTAGAACGTAAGTGATGCACTTTCTGACTCACCACCAACAACGACTACCAACCATCCACCAGGTACTTTAGATCGGAAAAGATGAAGTATCGTTGCAGTATTACAACCAAGCTTCTCCCATATAACATCGTTCGTACCAAGTATTCCCATCTCAATCTCCCAACCAATCTATAACGTACTAAATAGCCTGCCAATCCACTGTATATAGCGAACCATATCTGGAATGCTTTAGTACATTAGTGACGTTTGTCACTCTTCATTGAAAAATTGAGGCATCATGACTGTTACCATTGCTGGACAATGGAACATCACGCCCTGATAATTACTCCCTGTTAGTTTTACTGACTCTTTTCAATAACTCAATTGAAGCATCTACTTCAACCTTCCTGATAGCCACACTTTCAACGTTGCAACCAACGGGAATGCCTTTTTCATCAGCATAGCTTTTTAATTCCAGCCAGCTTTGCTCAGAGAAATCAACCGATTTCTCCAGTATATCTTCAGAATGAACAAGGTCATTCTCCAGCCACTTGGGAATGCTAATACCCAGCCACTTCATAAATTGAAGCGTCTTAAGCGAGCCACAAGGCGTTAAGGTAAATAGAACAGGAACCAGCGGAATACCGTTTTCCCGCCCATAATAGTAGTAATCTGATAAAAAACTTTTAGATGCATTTACATCGTAAACACCTTGTGAAACAAAAAAGCTGCAGCCCTTCGATATTTTATCAAACACCCTGAGATGTTCATCGCCCTTTGCCTGATGCCGTTCAGGTATAGTCACACCGCCTAACAGTAGATCGCTATTGGTTTCCGCTCTGAGTTTATAAGCATCACTCATTGACATTGTGACTGATTGCGACCTCGACGGCGCACCGACAAAAACTGTCAGATAGTCCTCTGCTGATGCATCCACCAGGAACTGTGACAACTCTGATTTGCTATATTTACCAACCGAGCGGTAGATGATCTTGGGAATGGATAGAGCGCTCAAATAATCTTTGCAGTAAGCGAACGAATCCAGGGTTGCCATAAAAGGAAATGGCCGTTCCTCAGCTGTACGGGACTTTTCATCCTGAATATCATAGAGAATCAGTCCATCAACTTTTTGTGAATCGAGCCTTTGAACCTGCCGAGCGGCAATCTCCGCTATTTTCTCTGGCTCAGTTCCTTTTTTAGGTGGAGTAATACCGTAAAGAATAATTCCGCTTTCTCTGTTCTTTATTTTATCAACCAGCATTGCGAACTCTCTAATCAAAACAAATTTTCACTATTATACACATATTATGAATCTGACTCTTTTTATCTTTAGAATAAGCATTTGTGTATTTGTATAATTTACATAAAATCCAGGGCTAGTTTATTAGCCGCGAGTTCCAGCGGTACACGGCGATAGCCCATAAGCTCGTATTCCACGATAAACCGCCGAACAAATTTCTCTCGCCCCATCTGTTCCGGCTGAGCCACATGCATTGGAATTCAATAGAAGGAAGTTAACAGGCAGGTCCAGGCTCTTTTTATGGGCACCCTTTATCCCCTGGTTGAACTAACGCTAGCGTAAGTACGCATATCCTTTTTGTTGCAGCATAACAATTTCTGCGTCAGCCATGGGCACCATGGAAGCAAATTCCTGAATATCTTCTTTTTCGTAGCCCTGCATGCGTGCCGAGGCTTTACATACCCTGAACTGAATAATATCACCCATCGATAAGCTGCGAGCCCGGCGCATTAGTTTCGAATGCTGATTTTTGTCTTTGTTACCAAACAGGGGAATGGCACCCTCGTGGATAACAAATATTATGGATGCCTCAAAGGAATCATTTTGATAAACATTCTGTAACATACTGGCTCGGTCAAGGATATGCGCCAGCGCTTCAGGATCCGGGCTTGAAACATCATAAACGACCCTGGCAGGTTTGTAGCCCACATTGTCTTCAGCGCTGCCAATGGAGGCAAAGGCTAGCAGTAATAATACAGCAAGTGCAAACCGAACGATCACAATACATTCCCCGATCTAGAACTTATCAACCAAATGACGTATCCGATTTTGAAGTGTTTTCGGCACTTCACCCTTAACAGATTGTTCGATGCGCTTGTTTAGCGCAGTTTCCAATTCAGACCTGGAATAACAACTACGACAATGCCCCATATGATGCTCATATTTTGCCAGCTCTTCGTCATCAAGCTCACCATCCAGGTAAGCATATAGAAGTTCAATTGCTTCCAGGCAATCTATTTCCTCAACGTTGGATTTGTCTTCCTCTTTCGTCATGATTGACGCTCCTTCATAGTGTCACTTGTGACTAACCCAGCATCCTTTGCCTGTTCCCACAATGCCTTTTGCAATAAAGTACGGCCACGTTTCATTCGAGAACGCACTGTTCCCGGTGGTACTCCTAAAATATCTGCTGCTTCGTCATAGGAAAATCCTTCCAGATTTATCAGCAGGATGGTAATACGAAAAGCTTCTGGCAGATCTTCTACGGCCGCCATAATATCTTCACCTAAAAGATTATTAACAAACTCTCGTTCCGGCTCCGCCCACCAGCACAAAAACTCATTGGGCTGTTCCAGCAAATACGACACGACCTGATTATCTTCATCGTCCACTGAATTTTCATCATAAGCCGCTTCTGCTGGACGTACCGATTTTTTTCTGTAATCACTAACAAAGCAATTATGCAAAATACGAAATATCCAGGGGCGAAAACGATCTTCTTCTTCCAAAGTCGAAATTGCGACCCACGCTTTTGTGACGGCATCAGCGACCAGGTCTTCCGCATCAGCACTATTTCTTGTTAATCGATTAGCCATCGCGTAAAGGGAATGCATAGTTTCCTCAATACGCTGACTGAAAAAAGCCTTTTTATTTTTATGCTCAGTCATTTGCTATACGCCCTGTTACACTGGCGAATAAAATTCTTGATCTTGCTGATTCATACCAAGTCTCCCTCAATACAAGAAACGATAGATAGCATCCAGTATCGATTGAGTGGTTTTCACTCACAGCGTAAAGTCTACACATGGTATCGTTCCCTACTTTTTTGTTATTTTTACAAAAAGCGAACTCATTAATTGTACCTTACACTGTCCTTGACGCATTTACCTGCATAAAAGGTCCCGAAAAATCACAAATATTTCGGGACCTGGCCTTAGTTATTGATTAGAAAGTCAAAGTTGACGCCCCCTGGCTCACAACTTCCAGCATGGAAGTCGACCCAGCCAGCACTACTCCATCGATCAGGTCCTTTTGCTCATAACCACGAACCTTCGCACATGGGGGACAAACCATGATAGTGGCGCCACTATCTATCACATTCTGGATCATTTCACTTGCCGGTGGATCAAGCGGATTCAGGCGGGCTACTTCTGTAGCACCTTTGCGCACCCAGTCCACACCTGAGGCAACTAAAAACATTGTTACCTCATAATCTGAAGCAATTCCACCATTCGCGACACTCCATGCAACCGATGAACGCTCATTATCGAATCCATTGGTGACCACCACTACCAGTTTTTTCTTGTCTGACATGACATTTCTCCCAAATTATTGTTGACGTAGGTTTACACTCTATAAGTTAAACGAGCAACACCCCATAAACCGTATGTTAACTATGAAGTACTTGCTTATTAGATATGACGCAACGGGGAGATATTTAGGTCCCGCTAATTGGAATAATTTTGTGGTTTAATGATATTTTGAATTGACAACAGGTGAGACAAGGAAAGGACTATAACAATTTTAAGGCAGTTTGGATCCGTGAAGTTTATCCAGCGCCAGTCCACTGCTAATGGTATGGACTCCACTTAACTCAATGTTTATGAATGCGTAAAGCTCCCGAACCTGCCCACCTGTAAAATGTGCGTTGAGAGAAAAAAAAGGGTTATAAATTTTTAAGCTTCGTAGTTCGGTTCTGCCGGTAAATTTGCAGGATTATAGTCCGCTAATTTCTGCACACGTTGCCTGGTAGATACGTGGATTTTTGCAGACCTGGCGATTGTCCGAGTTTTTTTACCGAAAGCCTTCCATATACCATCGTATGAATCGTGTAACTTACCCGTGGGATCTTTCTTTATTTTCCTG
>NZ_CDLKIE010000230.1:0-3769 GCF_975902315.1 Kaarinaea lacus
CTGGAACACATGATGTTCAAGGGTACGGATAAATACGGACCCAACGAATTTTCTAAAATTATTTCCGAGAATGGTGGCCGGGAAAATGCGTTTACCGGCCAGGACTATACCGCATACTTTCAACAGCTGGAAAAAAGTCGCCTGCCCATTTCCATGGAACTGGAAGCCGACCGCATGGCTAACCTGAACCTGAGCGCAGAAGAATTTACCAAAGAAATACAGGTAGTTATGGAAGAACGGCGCATGCGCACCGACGACAAACCCAAGTCGAAAACTTACGAACAATTTAATGCAACCGCCTACGTTAACAGCCCCTACCACCACCCGATTATTGGCTGGATGGACGATTTGAAAAATATGACCGTGGATGATGCACAGAAATGGTACAACGATTGGTATGCGCCGAATAATGCCACACTCGTGGTAGTCGGTGATGTCGATCCGCAGCAGGTACTGACACTGGCCAAAAAACATTTCGGAAAAGTTCCCGCGGGCAACGTACCCAGAGTTAAACCACAAAAGGAAATTGAGCAAAAGGGTATTCGTCGCATCGTGGTTAAAGAACCGGCACAACTACCTTATATAATCATGGGATATAAAGTACCCGTGGTAAAAACCGCAGAACATGACTGGGAGCCCTACGCCCTGGAAATGTTGGCCCATGTGCTGGACGGCAGTGACAGCTCCCGTTTCACTAAAGAATTAATACGCGGCAAAGCCGTAGCTGCAAGCATTGGCGCAGGCTATGACCTGTTTAGCAGACTGGATGAGCTGTTTTTATTTGATGCGACACCAGCACAAGGCTTCACCGTGAAAGATATGGAAAAAGAAATTCGAGAACAAATAAAGCGTCTGAAAACTGAGCCAGTGAGTGAAAAAGAGCTCGATCGCATTAAAAACCAGGTGGTTGCCAGCAAGATTTACGAGCAGGACTCCATTTTTTATCAAGCTATGCAGATGGGCACCCTGGAAACTGTGGGATTAAACTGGCAATTAATGGATGAATTTGTAGAACGTTTTCGCGCCGTGACTGCTGAACAAGTACAGCAGGTTGCTCAAAAATACCTGATCGATGACCGCCTCACGGTCGCGGTACTTGACCCTCAGCCAATCAATAAAAAAGCAATAGCCGGTAATCATGGGGGAGCACAACATGCGCACTAAACTAATTCTGCTTGTTAGCCTGTTCATCGTCAGCCAGCCCCTGTTGGCAGGTATAAAAATTCAACATTGGACCACGGAAAATGGCGCGCGAGTGTATTTTGTTGCAGCACCGGAATTGCCTATAGTAGACATGCAAGTCATTTTTAACGCGGGTGCCGCACGTGACCAGGATAAGGCCGGCACTGCAGTGTTAACCAACGCGCTGTTGTCGGAAGGTGCCGGAGAGTTAACTGCGAATCAGATTTCAGAACGTTTTGACGAACTGGGTGCCCGTTTTAGCGGTACCGCCCAGAGAGACATGGCAAACTTGTCCTTGCGTAGCTTATCTGAAGAAGCCGTCCTGAGCCCGGCATTGCAGACCTTGTCGCTGGTGCTCAGCCAGCCAACATTTCCAAAGGATGCTTTCGAACGCGAACGTAAACGGATGCTAGTTGGTATTCAGCAACGCAAACAATCGCCCGGTGCGCTTGCCGATGAAGCCTTTTATAAAGCCGTCTTTAAATCTCACCCGTATGCCGTCATGCCATCAGGTTATGAAGATACTGTGGAAGCGCTGACGATTGATGATTTAAAGGCTTTTTACCAACGCTACTATGTTGCCTCCAATGCAATCATTGCGATCGTAGGCGATCTGGACCGTACCAAAGCAGAGCAGGTAGCCATGGAGATTGTTGGAAAATTACCAAAAGGTGAACCTGCTGAGGAGTTACCAGAGGTAGCGGCTATACCACAACCTACTACTGTCAACGTCGAACACCCTTCGGCACAAACCCATATATTGCTGGGACAACCGGGAATGAAGCGAGGAGACCCCGATTATTTCACACTCTATGTAGGAAACCATATGCTCGGGGGCAGTGGATTGATTGCGCGATTGAGCAATGAAATCCGGGAGAAACGCGGCCTTGCTTACAGTTCCTACAGTTATTTTCTTCCCATGCAACAATATGGACCGTTTCAGATTGGCTTACAAACTCGCAGCGATCAGGCACAGGAAGCGCTAAAAGTAGTACATGAAACAGTCAAGGCGTTCATTGAAAAAGGACCCACCGAAGAGGAATTAATCGCCTCTAAAAAGAATATTACTGGCGGATTCGCTTTGCGCATATCCAGTAATAAGAAAATCCTCGGTTACATAGGCATGATTGGATTTTACGGCCTGCCACTGGATTACCTTGACACCTTTAATGATAAAATTTCGGCGGTAACCGTGAAAGACATCCAGGATGCCTTCAAACGGCGCGTCAATCCCGACAAAATGGTGACAATACTGGTCGGAAAGCAGTAATTCCCTCGCAATCATGCAAGACACAGCGCAATGCTGTGTCTTGCCAAGATCTGATTACCCCTCCCTGAACAAATCGGTATAATAAGCCGAAATCACACTATATAATCCTCAAACTGGGTGCAATGAGTCACTATGAAAAAAGTACAATTAAAAATTCTGGATGACCGCATCGGTACAAATATACCGTTACCTGAATACGCTACCGATGGTTCTGCTGGCATGGATTTACGTGCCTGTATAGACGAAGCCATCCACATGCCACCGGGAGCAACCGAATTGATTCCTACCGGTATTGCAATTCATATTAATGACCCTGGACTTGCGGCAGTGTTATTACCCCGTTCGGGATTAGGCCATAAGCATGGCATCGTCCTGGGAAATTTAACGGGACTCATAGATTCCGACTACCAGGGGCAATTGTTTGTATCATGCTGGAATCGCGGCAACACCGAGTTTACTGTCAATCCAGGCGAACGCATCGCACAAATGGTCTTTGTACCCATCGTCCAAGCTTCTTTTGAAATTGTGCCGGAATTTGATGACAGTGAGCGTGGCGCAGGTGGATTTGGTCATACCGGCCGCCACTAATAACTATATAATTTGCCAACCTATTTTTAAATTGAGAACACCATGTCAGCGCAATACAAATCCACGCCCATCGAATCCTCCATATTTAAAGCTTACGATATTCGGGGCATCGTTAATGAAAGCTTAACCGAAGACGCCATCTATCAAATTGGCCTGGCTTTTGGCAGTGAAGCCGCTGACCGCGGCGAGCAAAAGATTTATGTCGCGCGTGATGGTCGTTTATCCGGCCCCGCTTTAATAGAAGCGTTTACCCAGGGATTACTGGATAGCGGGCGAGATGTTATTGACGTGGGCATGGTGCCAACACCAGTGCTTTATTTTGCCGCGTATCAGCTTGGCAGCGGTTCCGGTGTAATGCTAACAGGAAGCCACAATCCACCGAATTACAATGGGCTAAAGATGGTAATCGGTGGTACTACGCTATCTGGCAATGATATTCAGGAATTAAGCAAACGAATTGAAAATAAAAACTTCACCAGTGGCGCGGGCAACCGTGAAACCCTCGACGTGGTCGACCAGTATATTGAACGCATTACCGGTGATGTAAAGCTCACTCGCAATATGAGAGTTATCGTAGATTGTGGCAATGGTGTGCCAGGTGCCGTAGCACCACAGCTATTACGCGCATTGGGGTGTGATGTGACAGAAATGTTTTGCGATGTAGATGGAAATTTTCCCAACCACCACCCCGATCCCAGCAAACCGGAAAACTTGCAGGATTTGAAAAAG
>NZ_CDLKIE010000231.1:0-3296 GCF_975902315.1 Kaarinaea lacus
CAAATAATACTTGTGTTAACTCCATAATGATTTGCTATATACCAAGGCTACATATTGATATCATCAAAATTCAGTGCGGCAATGATCCTGTTAAGACGTCCCTGTTCGCCACCCCCCTGTTGTGCCAGCAACGTATTTGCTTCATTCGAATTACGTAGCGAGAGCTCTATTCTTTCAATATAGAGGCGATTGCACTCTGCAACCTTTTCCTTGAGTTGATCCAGAAATGCTTCTATTTCATCCGCTGTTCTAACCCACGCTTCAATATAAATTCCTTCTTTTTCCTTTATTTTTGGTGCAGTTGGGTGTTTCGATAACAGCGCATTAAAGTCTTTGCACCAGTCTGACGGCGCCTGGTGTGATAATTTAAAGAAAATGTCGATATAAGGTTCTTTCCTGATCAAGGGCGGCCGCTTTTCATCAATGCCTGTAATTTTTATATCACTGATACCTTCCACGTTATTTGCTCCTGTGTGATTCTGTCTGACACAATCCTATATCGCGTCGCGATAATAAATTTAAAGGAAGGTATATTAGATTGATCGGAAGAGAGTGAGATCAAAAACAGACGGGTTCCTTCTTATACTATCGTCCAATGCCACGCTCTCTATATACCACATCTACAAAACCAGAGTGCTATTTGTTTTTACTATGGCTGCAGATTCAGGCGCAGGGTACGCTTGTAGCGTGCGGATATTTTCAAAAAAATGATCCATATCGCCTGATTTGACATCATGCACAATACGCATTAGCTGACCCAACTCGCCTCTTGGAAAGCCAATTTTGGAAAACCAGCTCAAATACGACAACGGCAGATCAATTAATAGCGTTTTTGAATGTTTACCAAAGGGCATTTGGTGGTTGGTCAATTTGGCCATCAAGTCAGGATCGTTATAGGTACCTTTTGTGCTCATTTTGTGTGACCTTGTAAGAAAAGAGGGGAGAGCAAGAGTACACTATATTAAGTGTCGAGATGCATAACAAATGGTTATATATTTTTATAAATAAATTGAACTAAGTGAACTCTCGGTGTCTACTGGAAGGACAGATATAACAGGACAGAATTAACTGAATGTTTTCTATGGCTTGGGCGATATTTATATCTCGTGAACCATTTAATGATATACAAAGTAGTTAATACCTGTTAGTCTGCACACGGCCTGTTGGAACAGACCTGCTTATATAATTAGAACAAATTGAAACTGAAACACTTCGCCACATCACTTCTTTGCATTTCCAAGACCTGCTGTTCTGAAGATCTTCACTCTCTGCTTGTTTATCGTGATTAAGTAATTCACTCCGCCGGCCCCATCATGTGCTATGCACATTAATTATTTATATTTAGGAGACAACATGTCTAAATCAACTGGTACAGTTAAATGGTTTAATCCCGATAAAGGATTTGGTTTTATTACTCAGGAAAATGGTGAAGAAGACGTTTTTGTTCATTTTCGCGCTATTTTAAGTAACGGTTTCAAGAGCCTGGACGAAGGTCAACGCGTTTCATACGAAATTGAACGTGGCCAGAAAGGCCTGCAAGCCGCTAACGTTACTGCATTGTAATCAGACTAGAAAAGGGTGCCAATGGCACCCTTTATATTTAACGGTGCCAAGTGTGGTCGGAGGATTATTTTCACTTTACTTTTTATCGTTGTCTGTTGTTGCCAATTCTGATTAATCATTTGTGTCGTTGCTGGTTAATATGAGGATCATCTGTTAGTACTTGGATTGTTTTTTAAAATTACAAATTTGGGTTCAAAAATATTGAGCATCAAATAATCCAGGGTAAAGCTTTAAATGTTAGTGAAATATTACATCAAGCGGCGCACTATATTTCAAGTTTCTTGCCAGTACGCCGCCGACAGTTTTCACTGGTTATCGACCTTTTTTACACGGGCAGCTTTTTATTAAAAAACCTAAACTTGGGTGTTCGTCGTTTTTGCATTAAGGCGTAAAGAGGATCCCAGCCGGCATATGCGCTAATAAAAATAGGAATAGCGGTCAATGGTAATATTACTAACCAGCCAACATGGGTCGTTGGTGCGAGCAGTATAGAGCCAATTAACGCTATACTTAATGTATATCGGGCATATCTGTCTATTCTTCCCATATTGGGTTCAAGATCAAAATGCCATGTTTTTTTAATCACAATTATTTCTCCAATTCTGTCTTTGTAAGGTGTTTTCCCTTAACCTGTTCAAGTGAGCAGGCATGGTTACTATGCGTTATACGACGCTCAACATCCAATGACAATTACGCATCGGAGCTATCACCATTTATCTATGAATGAATCGAGCCCCACCAGTCAAATGAATCGCGCACTGCGCTGTCTGCGAAACGTTTCTTTTCGACAGCTTCAGGTGTTTGAATGTGTTGCGAGACTGGGTAACTTCACGACCGCTTCGCGGGAACTGTATATCACCCAGCCAACAGTATCCATGCAAATGAAAAAGCTGGAAGAGTCGTTAAATACACGACTGTTTGAACAGGTTGGGCGGCGCATTCATCTCACCTTCGAAGGCCGTGCGTTTCTTAAAACCTGCCATGAGATATTTGCGTGCGTGACACAGTTCGATGAACAAGTCACGAATCGGATAGAGTCGGTTGGCGGAGCACTGACATTTGCCGGTGTAACCACGACTGAATATTTTGTGTCGGTGTTGTTGGGAGTGTTCAAAAAGCTTTATCCTGAGGTTAATTTCTCGTTAAGTATTCTGGAACGGGAAAATCTGTTTCGACGACTGCAGGATAATCTGGATGATTTGTATTTGATTGATCAGGTGCCTACCAATATAGAAGTGGAGTCAATTCCGTTTATAAATAATCCACTAGTGATTGTCGCATCGTCTGATCATCGGCTTGTACAGCATAATAATATTCCACTAGCGCAGCTGGAGAATGAGCAATTCCTGCTGCGAGAACCGACATCAGGTACGCGCATCGCATTAAAGCGGTTTTTAGAAAGTCAGTCTGCAGCGATAAATGTCAGCATGGAATTAAGCAGCAATGAGGCATTAAAACAAGCTGTCGCCAATAATATGGGATTGTCGGTACTGTCCAGGTATTGCGTTGCGCGTGAGTGCCAACGCGGTGAATTGGTTGAGCTCAGCGTTAATGGATTCCCGTTAATGGAACGTTGGTATATCGTTTACCCAAAAGACCGGCACATGCCGCCGGCGGTAAGCGCTTTCTTACGCTTTCTCCTGGAAGAGGGCGTTGAGGTGATAGAAAGAATTCTGCGAGTGTAATACACCAGCGTATGATTGAAGATCACAAGACTAATACGGAAATCTCGC
>NZ_CDLKIE010000232.1:0-4353 GCF_975902315.1 Kaarinaea lacus
CCTGTACATGATGACGCGGCAACCAGGCAAACCCGAGCCCTGAAGCCACAGCTGCCGATGCAGTTTCCATACTTGTTACCGTCCAGCGATATTCTGCACCTAACCAGCCCATATCAACATTGTGTCTACTACCGGAATCGCGAATCACTACCTGCATTTCTCGTTCAAGGTCTTTCATTGTCAGCTTACGGCCAAGCTGGTGCAGGTGGTGTTCGGGATGAGCTACAGCAACGAACTCTACCTGATAAATTATATCGCCAAGATAATCTGATGGATTGAATGCACTAATGATGAGATCCGCTTCACCGGATTCCAGGGCATCATCGGCACCTGAGAGGACAACTTCTTTCAGCTGGACTCGGGTACCCCCACTTTGTGGTGCGAACTTTTTTAAAGCCTCCATCAATATCATATTGGGAAACGCCGCATCCACGACAAAGCGAATTTCCGCTTCGCGCCCATGACTCAAGCTTTCTGCCAGTTGTTCAAGTTCGGCAACATCCTTTAACAATTGATGTGATCGACGCACTAACACTTCACCTGCCTCAGTGAGGTGGGCCTTGCGACCCTGGACGACCAATAACTGGATACCCAATTGCTCCTGCAACTTACTAATGGAATAACTAATCGTGGACTGGCTGCGAAACATCTGCTCGGCGGCCTGAGCATATCCACCGTAATCCACTACAGCCTGTAGGGCCCGCCATTGTTCTAGTGTCGTTTTAAGCGTATTCATAGGGTTATTAATCTAATTATTCGATCATTATAGTCAATATTTTATACTTTTTTATCGAATAGTTACACCTATAATTCTGAGTCATACACCTGGTTAATTCAGCCAATTTTAGACAAACAAGGAGGCAGTAATGGACAAATTCTTAACACCCATCGCACGGCTTTTCATGGGACACATTTTCCTGCTTGCTGGCATTAGCAAAATCGGTCAGTACGCGGGAACACAAGGTTATATGGAAGCCATGGGGGTACCCGGTGCTTTACTGCCGCTGGTAATTGCCCTTGAGATTGCTGGCGGCCTGGCCATCATCGTTGGCTTACAGGCCAAATGGACTGCTTTGGCATTAGCTGGCTTCAGTATCGTATCAGCCGTTATTTTTCACGCTAACTTCGCCGATCAAACACAAATGATTCTTTTCATGAAGAACTGGGCAATGGCTGGCGGTCTGTTGTTACTCGCTGTGCATGGTGCCGGCCATTTCAGCGTGGACAATTACCTGGCTCGATCAAGAGAGAAATCGCCTGAACAGGTAGGTGCAACAGCTTAGACAATTGTGAAAATATGCTGGGCTACACCCTGCAAGCCATTCCTTGCAAACCATTTCATGCAAACCAAGGTTAGCCCGGCAATTTTCAAATTTTTTCATAAATGGAGTCATGTATATACGTAGCCGGAAAAAAGGATAACGTCATGACAGACTATGCAAACCTCGTAATTCGATGGGCGCTGGCCTATTTACTGATTATCAACAGCATCGATACAGTGACTAACAACAACAGTATCGCAAGCGGAAATATCTGGATTGACGATCTAATAATGCTGGCAGCAGTGATCAACATTGGAGGTGGCATATTGTTAGCATCGGGTTGGCAACTGCGCAATACGGCCGTGGTTCTGGCTATTTCGACTGTTTTATTCGCCCTGATTTACCAGGAGCCTGTTGCCCTGGCCATCACTATGGGTTTGTTGGTGCTGGCGTATAATGCTAAAGATTTGCTCCCTGAACGTGACAATAAAAATTTATCGGCTTCCTGTAATGAAAGTTCTGGATCCGGTAACAAAACAACGACCAGCGCCACAACTAGCATCGTTAAGCGCAATACATGCGGCTGTTAAAGCCATTGAATCAGGATTAAATTATTTGGTGTAAGTAAAAAATATCAGGAGTAATACATGAGTTTGGTGAAACAGGGTAAATTGACAGGCGATTGGCTAGAAGAAGAAACCAAAGATGGTGAATTCGTTCGTCTGGATTCAGTTTTTCGCAACTGGGTAACTACCGACGGTGCACCCGGTCCCTCAGGAAAAGGTGGCTTTATAGCCGAGCCTGATCGTTATCACCTGTATGTATCCTATGCCTGCCCCTGGGCTCACCGAACCTTGATGTTTCGTAAACTAAAGAAACTGGAAAGCATTATTTCTGTATCAGTGGTGCACCCGGACATGGGCCCTGAAAGCTGGAAATTTGATAACAGCTTTCCCGAAGCAACGCCAGATCACATCAATCATTTTGAATACATGCATCAGGTTTATACACTGGCCGACCCACAATATTCGGGCATAGTTACTGTGCCCGTGTTATGGGATAAAAAACAACAAACGATTGTTAATAATGAATCTTCCGAGATTATTCGCATGTTTAATAGTGAATTTAATGCGATTACTGGTGACAACACCGATTATTACCCCGGAGCTTTACACCAGGAAATCGATAAGATTAACCGGTTGGTGTATAACAATGTGAACAACGGTGTTTATCGTTGTGGCTTTGCCCGCACCCAAAGGGCCTACGAACGTGCCTTTGATTTGTTGTTTTCTACCCTGGATACCCTGGAAGAACGCCTAAGCCAACAACGTTACCTGGTCGGGAACACCATTACAGAAGCAGACTGGAGACTGTTGCCTACCCTGCTTCGCTTTGATCCCGTTTATGTAGGCCACTTCAAATGCAACCTGCGCCGCATCGCAGACTATCCTAACTTATCCAGTTATTTGCGTGATCTGTACCAGCAACCAGGTATCGCGGAGACTTTCAACCTGGATCATGTCAAACGCCACTACTATTGGAGCCACGAGTCAATCAATCCCACCCGTATAGTCCCCAAAGGTCCTGAGATTGACTACCTGGCCCCTCACGATCGCCATCGGTTCGATTAAGATTCCCGTCCTGTAGCCCCAGATCCGCAGCACCAGGCATCATAACAATTCTCCAGATTTGGGCGAGATGGGTCGTCACACCCCACTATTTTGATATTTGTGAGTAAACCAACAGGGGACATGCACGTTAATAAGGCTTGTTACACTCTGTGGGGGAGCGTTCTTTATTAGAAAATGAGAACTGGTTCTCGGTTGATATCGTACTTTGCATTATAGTAGTGCTGCAACACCGGCTTTTAGTGGCCAACTACTTAGACAGCTTGCCAGACTATGATTCGCCGCGTAATCTAGTTACGTATTCCTTCCGTTAGCCGTATTCGAAGAAGTATTCAGAGGTTGCCGCAATGAAAAAAATATTCCTTATCTTATTTACCCTTCTTTTTGTTTGGTCTTGTGGTGATAACACCATGGTGAATGATCAAGATCCTGTGACCCAGGATACCGACACCACGCTAGATACACCACAGAATACAACAACTGATCCTGTTGATGCCGTGGTTCCTGACCTGCCCGATGCTCCGGAACCTCCTGTACCCAATATGTCGAACACGCTCAACAATAAAGCCAATGCCGCCGCAAGCGGCTTTTGTGAAAGTCAGAAGCAACTGCAAATTTTATCAACCAGTTTGATGAGCGCTTATTCTTCTAAAGGCAATGGTTCTGATAATTATTATTGTGGGGGCACTGCCAGTTTTACGGAAGATGGCATGATCTTCGGAATAGAGCTTACAGACTATTGCGTGAATGCCCGAGGTCAGGAGGTCACATTAAATGGATTGATCAATGGTGAAATCGAGAGCGGCGCAAACTTCACATCAGATATTGTAGAGTTAACAATAGAAGGTGAAGGCGTTAACCTGTCGCTTGATGGCAATACCTGGGATGGTCGTGCCGATGATATGTTCATGAATTTGAATATCTCTGATCTGGCGAACGCTATCGAAATCAGCCTGGAAGGTGTCAACATCAAGCATAACTCTAAAACGAAAAACGGCGAATTTGATCTTGGTTACCTGAACATCCCTGATGTTGGAAAATTTTACTTCAAGTTTATCGATCACTTTAACGCGGAATTGACTAAAGGCATGCTGTTTATCTACGGCGAAGCTGAACAGTTAATTATAATCTCCGCAGATAGTGGAACGATTACGGTAGTTTATAAGGAAAACAAAAGAGATTCTGGCACCTTGTTAACACAAACCAGTTGCGGCTCTTGAAAATTCCACATATTAGATAAAAGAAAGTTCTCGGCAACTTATATACAGGGTCAGATGGAAATCTCCATCTGACCTTTTTTATTTAATAATTATATGTTATGTCCTGCATCACTAATTCATGCTATGTTTGAATATCACTTCCTGACCGAACGCATGAGCCAAATTGGCACTAAATCTTTGTAAGCGTTCTATTAAAACATCTAGTTGATCGATGTAATAGCCATTGGGCAACAATAATAATGA
>NZ_CDLKIE010000233.1:0-5122 GCF_975902315.1 Kaarinaea lacus
TGGCATCTTGACTACATCCGACCGTATATTCAGCCGGTGGCTGACTGCTTTTGTTATTCTTCAATACGGCTGGAACATCAATGGGCAGCAGTGGTCGGTAAGGTAGCAGGAGTACAAACGCCGATGCATAATTTTGGGTCTACTGATTGCACATGCCCATCACATTTATTCTACTTTCAGAAGCTCTCGATCACTGAGACATTGCTGCAACATCTGGGAAACAATCTGTCCCATTCCCAGAAACTTCATAGCATGAAATTAACAGTAGAAAATATCAGGCGCATGGTTAGTTAGTTGAAGAATAGTAACTAATCGTATTAAACCAGCACCGCAATGATAATGGAAATCGAGAAGTTTTAAACGGCTGGATAGAAGGTCGTTGATATACCAGGTCGTTGATAATGCTTCGTGAGAAGCATTATCAACAGGTAACAGGTTATTTCTTGGTGTGGTTTTGGATCTTTGATTTTTCGACCAGCAGGGGATACTTATAGCCAAATCCAAAATCCGTATCCAGTACAACAGTACCGGTAATGGTGATTTCATCATCGACTTCTGCCGTTTGATTACTCGTCACGATCAGGTCATTGGTTCCTTGCTTACCAGTACCATCCTGAATATGCAGGAAATTACGCTTCATGATACCGTTATTTACTTTAACCACCTTGCCGCGTACTTCCACCTGTTTACCGCTGAGTTGCTTCATTTCAACGTGGACGGCTTCCACGGATTTTTTTGCTGCTCCGGCATAGGTTAGGGTGCTAAAACCGATAAATAATACCCCTGCCAATATGCCCATCATTCTTAAATTCATTTACATTCTCCTGAAAAAGTGAAGGGATTTTGTACCATATTTTTCAAATGATTGACAGTTAAAACGGGTAATCGCGGAAACCAGTATCCGGTTTGGCGTGCTTCACCACAATACTCGCTAAAAATCTGTGACGTGGTTATTGCTTTTACTATCTAAAATAGAGCAATTTTATCTTCACTAAAAATTCCCTTAAAATGAATGCATTGGCGGTCGATTAATAAAAATAACGAAATTGAACTAATTATCCATACCATGATCCATGTCGCACAAATAACAGATACGCATTTGTTCGCTAACCCAGGCGGGGAGTTATATGGCATTAATACTCGTGACAGCCTGCGTGCGGTGATTGCGCATGCACGAGTAAATCTGCCAAAACTCGATTTACTGCTGGTGACTGGAGACCTGGTGCATGATGAGACGATGGATGGATACCTTGTGCTGCGGGAACTCGTCGAACAACTAGAAGTACCGACTTATTATTTGCCCGGTAATCATGATGATCCTGTCATGATGCAAGAAGTATTTTCTAATGTGACGCGAAAAGGAATCACCAGTACTGCACAGGGACAGTGGTCAGTAGTATTGCTGGATTCTTCTATCCGCGACAAGGTAGAGGGAGAATTGACTGCGGAAAATCTTGCCAATTTAGAAGAGGCTTTGCGCGCCAGTAATGACAGACATGTGCTTATTGCACTGCACCATCATGTAGTTGATGTCGAGTCGCCATGGATCGATGCTCTGAAGCTTCGTAACAACGATGAATTTCTGGAGTTGCTGACCAATTTTCCAAATGTGAAAATTGTGCTAAATGGCCACATTCACCAGGAGCTGGATGAATGCCGAAATTCTATTCGTTTTTTAGGCTCGCCATCCACCTGTTTTCAGTTTAAACCAAACCAGGAGAACGCCAGTATCGATACTGTGCCAGCAGGGTATCGACATATTGTGTTGCATGATGATGGGAGTGTTGATAGCAGGGTTTATTATGTTGAGTCGTAATTCCAGTTTTCCTGCAAATAATATCGCGTTAATTAGCCAGGCATTAATCATCCCTCTCAAACGCCAGTCCATTCGCAAATAAAAGATACTTCATCAATGGACTCGCCGCTTTAAAAGCGCGTTCAACCTCATTGATAAATTTTGGCGTCATGGCAAGTGCAGGATCGACATCCTGGGTCACAAAAAAACTTTTTCGTTTCAGGTCTTCAATAAAAGGGTGATCTTTATCAAATCCACGCGGAGGCCGTTTCAGACCATCACCTTCAATGCCACCAAAGCGTTTTTTAAATGTCGTGTTGTTGATTATGCGTTTCCAGGCATTGGGATTTTCAACGATGGTATTACGAATATTCTCCAGCACGGGATTGGGGGGCATCCAGATACCGCCACCAAAATAGACGGCACCAGGTTCCAGGTGCACGTAAAATCCTGGTGCATGGGCGTCTTTACCAGCTTCATGGCGAAAATGACAGGCAACATGGTTTTTGTAAGGACGTTTGTCTTTTGCAAAGCGAGTATCGCGGTAAATACGAAACATTGAGCCACCATGTGGTCGAGGATCCGCGACAAACCTTATCGCCATTTTGTCAAAACGATAAGCCATGGCCTGTATGAAATCGCACATTGGTGCGACCACAAACTCCCGGTAACGGTCTTTGTTAGCATGAAACCATTCCCGGTTATTATTTTTGGCGAGTTGCCGCATAAATGTAAAAAGTTCTTTTGGAAATCCTGAAAACTGAGTTGGCATGTATCTGAACTTTCCTTATGTCTTATTGATTAGTCTTCCCACCGATGTTTAATTCCTGGCAGCATGAGCAGCACTCCGATTGCAGAGCTTATTACGGACACAATTAATATGATAAATACACCGCCACCACGCTGCCCAACAGGTATGTGGTAGTTAAAAAATCCTTGCGCAATGACAGCGGATACTACAAACAGCATGGTGGCGATTATCGGTACTGCGAAACTGGAAATTACAAAGGTAATACGAGATTGTCTTACATCACTTTTTCCATTTTTGCGGCGGTAGCTAAGAACGCCATAAACAATGGATAATATGAGTAAATTAAGCAGGGCAAAAATTAGTGCAAATACCTGTATAGACATATTGTTTTACTGTAAATAAATGATATATCGAGTCTATATCCAATCTCTATAAAATAAACTGCCATTAATTATCTAAATTAGTATATCCTTTATTCCATGTCTGAATCATCATTAATTCCAGAAGGTGAAAACTTGCGTCGCGCGATTCAGTGGATCGGTGAACAGCAAAAACACGATGCAGAAACCATTGAAGCTGCCAGTGTTCAGTTTGATTTGACGCCTATTGAAGAAGAATTTCTCATTCGCCATTTCCAGGAACATACATCGAGCGATTCCAAGAATTCGTAGTTAATTTCCGGTGAATTCCCTTAAAAAATTGTCGCCATACTGGCTATTAATACAGCAATGTATATAATTTTGGAGACAACAGAAATCGATTTTATGAGCGCGAGGAACGATGTATGAGCAACAATTGGACAGTATATCTCTCCGGTGAAATTCACACGGATTGGCGTGAACGTATTATGGATGGCGCAAAACACGCTGATCTGCAAATTCAATTTCTGTCACCAGTTACAGACCATAGCAGCAGCGATGATTGCGGGGCACGAATATTGGGTGAGGAAACCAATGCATTTTGGCGCGATCACAAGGGTGCCAGGGTGAATGCTATCCGTACGCGCACTTATATAGAAAAGGCAGATGTAGTCGTTGTTCGTTTTGGAGATAAGTATCGCCAGTGGAATGCAGCATTCGACGCCGGGTACGCGGCGGCTTTAGGTAAACCTGTTATTACCTTACATGATCCTGAGTTAACGCATGCTTTAAAAGAAGTGGATGGTGCAGCCCTTGCTACCGCGCAAACTCCCGAACAGGTGGTTGATGTTCTTAGTTATGCAATTACTGGCAAACTAAAATAACCCATAAGACTGACGTTTCCGTTGCATGAATCAAAAGGCTCAGACCAGTTCGATTAAAATCATCGGTGGCGGTGTTGGTAACTATCCCATAAAACTGGAGTTAGTGCCGAAACGCCTGGTTGTCTCAATTTATCAGCAGAATTTACCCGGGAAGGGCAGTCAAATCCCATGCTGGATTTTTACTAGTCATGGATTCGCTGCGCTCAAACAGCGTGAGATGGTGCTGATTCTGCGTATTAACGAAAACGAGCAAACTAATAAATTTCCCAAAACTCCCTTGCCGCTATTTATGTTTTTGTTTAAGGCCATTCTACAGAAAAAACGCTTTGCAATCGGTGATGTCGTCAGATTTGGTGAGAAAGGGTTGATGGGGTTTGGAGGACTGGGTTTTACCTTTGGCAATATTAACGCGAAGCTTATTCAATTACCGCCGCACTACCTGAATTGCGTTTTATTAACCCGGGAAGAAGCCGTAGCGGCTCAGGCTTTTGGTCTTACCCGCGTGCTTGCCAGAATGGGATTGGAAATGAATCGTTTTCCATTCAATCCGTGGAATGATAGCCAGCGAAAAAGCATGCCTATGCAGGGAGTAATGCAAAACAGTCAGATTAAAAACATAAACAATCTTAAATTAAAACACTGTTCTGTTAACCTGGTTGGAGGTGAGAAGGTCGTACTGGTGTTGGCGGTCGCAATGCATGGAGTCATCGTCAATTTCTTAAAAGAGCAGGGCAACAATGTCCAGTTTGGTTTTATAACGCAACTGCTTCCCTATCATGAAGGGGCTTTGGTATGGCTGCCAGAAAAAGACAGTATTGAAATGAATGTGCATCCCGATTTGGAAGGTAATGTTATCGCCGGAAGTTATGTGACCCTGATTCATGGTGATAAATCGGGTGCAGATATGGTGGAAGACGGTTTCCAGGTTCAGTTAGATGATGAAGCCTGGCTCGCCCTGCGAAATGCAATTGCAAGAAAGCAAAATGTTAGCATTACCCCTTCCAGTGGGGATATGGAATTTAGCCTGGTTTGGAATACTATGGCTAATCCCGAAGCTAATTCAGGTATCAATTTGTCATCAATTGCGGGACATGCCGAGGAGCAAAATTATGATGAAAGCGATGGTTGGTTGGGTAAGCTGAAACGCCTCATCAAACGTGAGTAATCCTTGAATTTAAACTGAGTGCCGTAATATTTGTCTAATTAAGTATAAGAATAAATAAGAATAAACAGGTAGAGAACATCAGTTGTTCTCCAGATAAGTGCAGTTAAAGGGTGATATCCCAGTTTTTCAACTCGAACTAGCTGATTATATTGATAAAATGGCATCAAA
>NZ_CDLKIE010000234.1:0-5285 GCF_975902315.1 Kaarinaea lacus
CGAAGGAGGTGAATTCTTGCTGTATCACCCGGAAGATGGGGAAAAGCGGGTAAATTTACCCAAATATTCGGTATTGTTGAATCGAGGCGATATTCCCCACCAGGTTATGCCGGTTCAATCAGGTGTGCGCCTGACTTTAGCCTGTTTTTTCTCTACCAATTTTGGTGCTACCCGCAAAACCCGCTCTGAAATCAAAATCGCGTCGACAGCGTCCGCTTATTAAACTTTTTATCGCTTGTTGCGATCAAAATCACGTCTTCCTGGTCTAATTTTGAGACATCAGGAACTGCGACGGTAGTTAGGTATTTCCCGCCAATACTAGTTATAATTACTCGTTTAACTTGATAACACAGGCAGAATTGGCCATTTCGGCCCTGAATCTGCAATAACTAAATTTTGAAGCAAATGTTAAGTATCCTGGAGTACCAAAAATGGCGATAGAACGTACCTTTTCCATCATTAAACCCGACGCAGTGGCTAAAAATGTCATCGGTGAAATTTATTCCCGATTTGAGAAAGCTGGTCTGAAAATAATAGCCTCAAAAATGCTGCATTTGAGTAAAGAGCAGGCTGAAGGCTTTTATGCGGTACACAAAGAACGTCCATTTTTCAATGAGTTAGTTGAATTTATGACTTCAGGCCCGGTAGTGGTCCAGGTGCTGGAAGGTGAAAACGCCATTATGCAAAATCGGGCCATTATGGGAGCCACCAATCCCCAGGAAGCGGAAGCAGGCACCATTCGCGCGGATTTCGCGGACACCATAGATGAAAATGCCGTGCATGGCTCGGACGGCCCGGACACGGCAAAGGTCGAAATAGCCTATTTCTTTTCTGATGACGAATTATGTCCTCGCACACGATAAACCGCGAGCACGCTAAACTTGTTAGAACGAAGGTAAACGAAGAGAATCCAAAAGTTGCAAACAACATCCGCCAAAACTAATTTACTCAACCTGTCGCGTAAGGAAATGGAAGCTTTTTTTAGCGAGCTGGGCGAAAAGCCTTTTCGTGCGTCACAGGTTGTAAAATGGATTTACCAGTTTGGGGTAGATGATTTCGACGCAATGAGCAATTTGAGTAAAAATTTGCGTGCGAAATTAAAAGAGATTGCCGAAATTCGTGTGCCCAGGGTCATTACAGACCAGAAGTCGGAAGATGGCACCCACAAGTGGGTGCTGGAAATAGATTCCGGTAATCACATAGAAACAGTGTTCATTCCAGAGCAGGGACGCGGCACATTGTGTGTTTCGTCTCAGGTTGGTTGCGCGCTGGCGTGCTCTTTTTGTTCAACAGCGCAACAGGGTTTTAACCGTAACCTGTCCACTGCGGAAATAATTGGGCAAATTTGGGTAGCCAACCATGCGTTGGGCTTTGATCCACAAGGTCAGCGTATTGTCTCAAATGTTGTCATGATGGGCATGGGAGAACCTTTGCTAAACTTTGATAATGTCGTCAAAGCGATGGATCTTATGATGGATGATTTCGCCTATGGCCTGTCTAAGCGACGCGTGACGCTAAGTACTGCTGGTGTTGTTCCGGCGCTGGATCGCTTGCGGGAAGTCAGCGATGTTAGTTTGGCCTTGTCCTTACATGCGCCAAATGATGAACTGCGTAATGAGTTAGTACCGCTAAATAAAAAGTATCCGATTCAGGAAGTGCTGGCTGCCTGTAGACGGTATGTGGGGCAGGATCGGCGACGCATCACAGTGGAGTATGTCATGCTGGATGGTGTTAACGACAGTTTAAAGCATGCCCATGAACTGGTGCGTTTGTTAAAAGATGTTCCAGCTAAAGTAAACCTGATTCCTTTTAATCCGTTCCCGCAGACCGCTTATCGACGTTCTTCAAAGTATGCGCTAGATCGGTTTCGAGACGTATTAATGAAACATAATCTTACTACCATAACCCGGAAAACCCGCGGTGATGACATAGATGCAGCGTGTGGTCAGCTGGTTGGTAAGGTGATGGATAAAACCAGACGTACGAAAAATAAATTTCCTCCACTGGTCGTTTCGCAAGGAGCTTCCTGATGAAACACTTTGCGATACTAGCGGCAATAATATTACTGGCAGGATGTTCCAGTATCGAAAAATACAAGCAGGAACAGGCAAGAAACGAACGCCTGGTGGAAACACAGGTACAGTTGGGTGTTGGTTATTATGAACAGGGGAACCTGGAAGTGGCCCTGGATAAGCTAAAGAAAGCGATTGAAGTTCAGCCTAATTATGCGCCAGCGCATAGTGCAATTGCCCTGGTCTATAAAGATATGCGTCAGTTTGAGCTGGCCGATGAACATTATCGGGAAGCTATTAGCTTGAGCCCTGATGAAGGCGGTACCTATAACAATTACGGCGTATTCTTGTGTCAACAGAATCGCCCGGAGGAAGCGGAAAAATATTTTCTGAAAGCAGTTAAGCTGCCATTATACAGAACACCGGAATTGGCCTATGAAAACGCGGGTGCCTGCATACGCCGCATTCCTGATACCAAGAAAGCCGAAGCCTATTTAAATAAGGCGCTTGAATTGAATCCACAATTGCCGACTGCATTAATCAATATGGCGGAAATTCGCTTTGAGCAAGATCGTTTTTTATCTTCGCGTGGTTATTTGCAACGCTACGAAGCAGTTTCCTCCCATAGCGCTGAAAGCTTGTGGTTAGGCATTCGTGTTGAACGTAAACTGGGCGATAAGAATGCTGAGGCCAATTATAAGAAACAGCTGCAGTCTAATTTTCCGAAGTCGAGACAATTTCAAATGATGCTTAACTCTCTGGAAGAGGATCAATCATGAGTGATGTGGCTGAAGTTGAGGAATCCAAAACGACGGAATCCGCTGAGGTGTCCACGAAAGTTGCACCATGGGAGCGACTACGCAAGGCCAGAGAAGAACAGGGAATGGAGCAAGGCGATGTTGCTAAAGAATTAAAACTGGATTTGCGTTTTGTCAAAGCTTTGGAAATGGGCGAACTGGATCAATTACCTCAGCCTGTTTACACGGCGGGATATATTCGGGCTTATGCGAAACTGGTCGGTTTGCCGCCGGATGAAATTGTCGGTGACTATGCGTCACAGGAATCCACCAGCATGCCTGAAATTGTGCAGGTTCAGGAGAAAGTTCCTGCCCGTTATAGCCATGTTGACAGCATGTTGCCAAAAAGTTTTTCCGTTTCCCATGGCACGGAAAACAAGCCCATGCGGATGCTGGTTATTGTATTGGCAGCGGCGGTTGTGCTGGCGATCGCCTGGCAGGTTTATACCAATATGCAAGTAAGTACTTCAGTGCAATCTTTAGATACATCGATTGATACAGCGACACCGGGTGAACTTGCTGATGAAAACGCAGAATCAGCACAGGTGGCTCAAGTTAACTCCGAGAAAAAAATAGTCAAGCTGGCTCTTCCCGGTCAGTCAGCGTCAGAAAGTAATACCGACGGTTCAGCTGCAACAGGTAGCAAAAACGCAGTGACTGAAAAATTACAGGAAAATGCTCAGAAGATGGTAAGTATTTCTCTGCAATATTCCGAAGATTCATGGATTGATATTCGTGATGCGACAGGTGCACCATTAATTCGTCGACTTGGTAAGGCGGGGGGTAGTAATACAGTCACAGGTGTTGCGCCCTTTGAAGTATTGCTGGGTTACAGCCCTGGAGTCAGTATTCAGTACAATGGTGAACCCTATGATATTTCCTCCCTTCAATCCAGGCCTGTAGCGCGATTCTTAATGGATGGAGGCAAACAACCGAGCGCACTGAAAACTCCGCCGCGTAGTTTAGTAACCGGGAATACTGCTACGGATAAAGCAGAGAACTATGGAACGGTGGAAGAAGAGTAACTAATTAAATGAGCCAGCCTGTTTATACGATCAAGCGCCGGAAAGCCCGGCAAATTATGGTGGGTGACGTACCCGTTGGTGGCGGTGCGCCTATTGCGGTGCAAAGCATGACCAACACTGAAACCACCGATGTTAAAAGTACCGTTAATCAAATAAAAGCACTGGAAGCGGTTGGAGCGGATATAGTACGTGTATCGGTGCCAACAATGGATGCTGCTGAAGCATTTGGTGAAATCAAGAAACAGGTGAATGTTCCCCTGGTCAGCGATATACATTTTGATTACAAGATTGCATTGCGGGTAGCAGAACTGGGCGTCGATTGTTTACGGATAAATCCCGGTAATATTGGCCGCGAGGACCGGGTGCGAGCCGTCGTTGAATCTGCGCGAGATCGTAATATACCCATTCGTATTGGTGTCAACGCAGGCTCACTGGAAAAAGAGCTACAAAAAAAATATGGCGAGCCAACTCCACAGGCACTGGTTGAATCCGCGAAACGGCATATCGATATTCTGGACCGACTGGACTTCCAGGATTTTAAAGTCAGCCTGAAGGCTTCGGATGTATTTATGACAGTGCTGGCCTATCGTGAACTGGCGGCTCAAATAGAACAGCCGCTGCACCTGGGAATTACCGAAGCAGGGGGTATGCGCTCAGGCTCGGTGAAGTCTGCGATCGGCCTGGGAATGTTGCTGGCTGAAGGTATCGGTGACACGATTCGTGTATCGTTGGCGGCTGACCCGGTAGAAGAAATCAAGGTTGGATTTGATATTCTTAAAAGTCTGCACATTCGTAGCAAAGGTATTAACTTTATTGCTTGCCCGTCGTGTTCAAGGCAGAACTTTGATGTAATTTCAACGGTAAATGCGCTGGAAGAGCGCCTGGAAGATATTCTTGAGCCTATGGATGTTGCCATTATAGGTTGCGTCGTCAATGGCCCTGGCGAAGCACGGGAAGCTGATATTGGACTAACTGGTGGCTCGCCCAATTTGCTGTATGTTAATGGCAAGCCGGACCACAAGGTAGATAACGAACAATTAGTCAACGAGCTGGAACAAGTTGTGCGCGCGGAAATTGATAAGCGAGTGCAAGGCCGTAATGAAAACACCTCACATGTTACACTGCGCGTTTCTGAGAACGGCGTAGCGTCCTCATCCAATCAGGACCAGAAGGTTTCTATAGAGAAACTGACAGGTTAAGACAAAATGGATTGGAGTGTAGTGATATAATTTCCGCTGAAATACATCGACCCATAGATTATTAAAAACAAGAATTAACAATAAGAATTAATTCGAGAGGTTTATCGTTTTGTCAAAAGTAATTCAAGCAATCCGTGGTATGAATGACATTACCCCGGACATTAGCGCAGTTTGGCAAACCCTGGAAGACATCGTTAAAAAAACCATAGCTTGCTACGGTTATCAGGAGTTGCGTTTCCCTATTGTTGAGAA
>NZ_CDLKIE010000235.1:0-4162 GCF_975902315.1 Kaarinaea lacus
ACCCATGATTTTTTACAAAGCCGTTTTGATGCAGCCAACAGTACATCCGTAGATACGAGCAAGATTAAAAGTTTGCGGGATAAAGTTGAAACGGCATTAACTCGCTGTAAACAGTTAGAATTGTAATTATCAGATACTGATCTGTAGTGTTTGTAATCTAGAAGCCTGAATTGCATTACCTTGATTTGTAGCAAATAGCATAATCAGGAAACGAGTAAACTTTTAAGTAATGGTACACCCTGCGGTGTTCGTGTAGTGTCAGAGAATTCTTGTCCCATACGAAAACCCCTGGGGACAGAACGTTGATGATGTGAGCACGTCCGCTAGACGGAAAGCCTAATTTGTTGGCCGATGACCCCACCTATCTGCTCTGGGTCAAGAGCAGAGACACGCACGGCACAGGTGGGGTGTACCTCCATTAACGACTACATGACATCACGCAATTCCATACGTTCGCAATTGCGCACTAAGAGGCGCGCACTGACTCCTCACCAGCAAGAAGACTTCGCTCAACAGTTCGCGAATCATTTTGCCAAAACAGCAATGTTTAGAAAGAGCGAACGCATCGCATTTTATGTGGCGAATGATGGTGAGCTTGATCCCTCCCATTTGATGGCGAACGCCTGGGCTATGGGAAAAAAATGCTACTTGCCAGTTTTAACACCAACCCATGAAAAAAGTTTATTGTTTGCACCCTACGAACCGGATGCACCGATGAGTTTTAACCAGTTTGGTATACCTGAGCCGACAGTTTCAGCGCGTCACAGATTAAAGGCGCGTTATCTTGATTTAATCATCATGCCACTGGTCGCTTATGATAAAAAGGGAAACCGACTGGGTATGGGTGGAGGTTATTATGACCGTACTCTTAGTTTTTTAAATGTCCGCGCCAGGTGGATTAAACCAAGAATAGTTGGTCTAGGATACAGTTTTCAGGAGGTTCCCTCAATTGAAAGCGAATCCTGGGATGTGCCGCTGAGTTATATTGCTACCGAACACAATCTGATCAAGGTTTAGTAGCCCACAAAAGAATAAAACTGATCTCGTATCTTGTTGTTAAAAATAAAATAATCTTGCTGCCGCATTTTGGTGCAACTTTAAGCCCTGATCGATCATCTACTGATCAGCGTAATCAAGTCGTTAATTTCATCAGTTGTTAAATCTGATTTCCTTTGATGCAAAGCAACAACCGCCCAGTTGCGGTTTGATAAATTATGTGCATTGTCTTGAGGATGAGCATGTTAGTAAAAATAACAATTTAAAGTAGAGATGAGCCGATGAAAGAAAATATTTTATATAACCAGGATGGTCATGTTGTAATGAGTTTTAATGACCTGGTAACCGGGGAAGGGATACAAGCTAATCAACTCGTGATGTTCAATAATGGCCATTCGGCCCTGTTTGATCCCGGTGGTGATTTAACGTATATGCCACTCACAATGTCAGTCAACAAGTATGTCAAAACCAAAGACATTGATTTCATATTTGCCACACACCAGGATCCGGATATTGTTTCTTCGTTCGACAAATGGTTAATGTACAGTGATGCGAAGATTGTAATATCAAAACTCTGGCATCGGTTTATTCCGCACCTGGTACCAGGTTACATGAAAGAAAAAGTGGAAGGACGCATTATCGCAATCCCTGATCAGGGTATGGATTTCAGGTTAGGCAGTACCGTCATCAAGGCCCTGCCTGCCCATTTTCTCCATTCAGTGGGTAACTTACACTTTTACGATACTACCAGTAAGATTCTTTTTTCCGGAGATGTGGGCGCATCATTGGTGGCCAGTGATGCTGATCGGCCCGTGGAAGATTTTCGAAAACATATACCCGCAATGTTGGGTTTCCATAAGCGTTATATGGTGTCTAATAAGGTTTGTCGTTTGTGGGTCAACATGATCAGGCAACTGGATGTAGAAATGATTGTACCGCAACACGGACGGCCTTTCGTTGGGCACGATATGATTGATGAGTTTTTAACATGGTTATCTCAGCTTGAGTGTGGAATAGATAATATGTTTGAAAGTCATTATTCAATACCTTAAGAAACCTGTGTGGATATATTTGCGATTGCGCGTAAAAAACTTTTCAGCAATCATGCTGTTCCACACGACTTACTCACACTAGCAACACAATTATAATTGTTATGTCGTATTAAACAAAAAGGCCGATGCAATTGCATCGGCCTTTTCCTGTTTTACAGCGTGTTGCTGAGAGTTACTGGGTGATTGATTAAATCGGTGTATTAAGCGTACCGTCATATATTCCCTGGAAAGCAACGTATTGTTCAAGGTTCGGTCCCAGTCCATGGCTTCCAAGTGCTGCCGTAAGTGCGGCATCCAGGGCTCCATTATAGCCTGCGCCACCCGCGCCCGGGGTGTGTAGTGCAATATAATTGAGTATGATCATTTCCACTAACAGGTTAACGTTGTTTGCGCCGGGTGTAGTACCAGCAGTTTCAACTGAACCAGAACTTCTCATAAAACCTAATTGCTGGTGTACTGCCTGTTCTTCCGGCGTGCCGCCTAACAAGGTGGGTTGCCCGTTAGGGTTGTATACAAATACCCATGACGCTGCCGTAGAAGAGTTGTCACCCGTCCATTCGCCTTTGCCGCGGCCATCTACCGAGTCATCAATACGACCGTTACTGGCCAATGATCCATCGCTAAACACATATATCATGACAGGTTTGTTGTTTAACGCAGCATACTCCAGACACATACCGATACCGATGCCGGCACGCAGGTCACGTATCTCACCCGTTGCGCGGGTACCGTTATGGTAGTCATAACCGCCTTGCTCGATGGTGCCTGCGCCAGCGCGACCATCGATACAGAGTTTCATGACTGATGCGACTTTTTCAAAATAACCGTCATTTAAACTCGCGTTTAAACCGTCGACTGTTAGCGTACCTGTGGGTCCAAACAAACCGGTAACATCAGTGTCCAGGTTAATATCCAGTGATGCTGGATCTCCAAAATCGCGCACATTGGCAGTCGTTTTCAAATAGCCGCAGTGCATTAAATCTTTTACTACCGCTGTTGCGTTAATTGAGCCTGTGCCTCCATCAATGCCCAGCTTGGCTTTACTCAGCCGTTCAATGGATTCCATTACGACAGTCGCATCAGCCTCTGATAACAAACCAACCAGACCGCCGGTATCCACCAGGCCGGTAACGTCGCTGGCGCGATCAACTTTCGTGGGTTGTACGGATAAGTCAATCATGCTGGCCGGTGCCATTGAGCGACCTCCGGATACAGAAGCGCGAGAGCCAATTAAAGTTAATAATTCACCGTCGGCACCGGCTTTATTAATGCCGTACATTGGATTGTGAGGATTGTTTCCGGTGTCATTGTCAGAGCGAGCCGGTATCACGAAACCGTTGGTGTTGGCACGCGTAGCCGCAGAGGTCACTGCAAGCATGCCTCGTAAATAGGCGCTATCCGAATGCTGTGCCAGTCCAAACGAAGTGTCCGTGTGGTCACCATTACTGGTAGCTGTTGGCGTTGCTTCTGCAAGACCCGGAACCACGTCACCTGGCAAGCCCATTTTGTTGTAGCCGGCGGTGCTCAGGAAATCCATCTGTCCACCGGGGCCGCCGATAAGCACACTTGAGCCAGCCATGTTAGCTCCACCACCCAAATCAAATGCGATAAAGGGGATTTTGCCGGCACCTCGTACTGCCAGGCCGCAGCTCGCTTCAGTGGCAGCAAATGCCGGGTTGGACATTAAGCCCATTAGCAGCGCATCGCCCATGACCATGGCACTTCCCGAAATTAAACCGGCACCCAGAAACTCGCGGCGAGTAACGGGTCGCTTATGACCATCATGCAAGATCGGCTCGTCAATTTTATGGATTTTACGCTTTGTTTTGATAAGCATTTCGCTATCCTCAATCTAATTAATTCAAATAATCTTACTGTACGGTTGCTGATGCACTACTGAGCACCGACACACACATGGATTTTAGAATCACAGTGTTGCGTGCAGCGTCACAACTTCCTGAACAACTGGCACTCAACTGTTCCAGCAATCCTCCCGTGCCAATTAACAAGTTACTGACTTCGGCGCGCGAAGGTTGGGAGGCGACATTGTCGATGATGAAATCGTCATACAACTTGTTGACAATGTTATCCCGGCTGGCAGCTGTATCGAACAC
>NZ_CDLKIE010000236.1:0-5295 GCF_975902315.1 Kaarinaea lacus
AGTTACAGTTTCTGAGTGCATATATGCATCTCTGGGCAGGAATGACTCCAGCGTATCTTTTTTAAAGATTGCATAGACGGGATCATAGCCAAATATACCGGTAATCAGGGGGTAAATTGAACCCAGGATTGCAATGTAAGCCCACATTGGCAAGGTAGAAGTTTCATTTAACCATACGGGTACCGCACTGTTTACCTGTAGTGTAACCACAGACAACAAGAGGATGGCGAAACCAAGGTTAAAACGAAACATTCTGTCGATAATACCAATGTTTATATTTTTGACGCGTATGGTTTTCGTCCGATTTTTTGTGCGATGAATACTCATGGCTGAGAGATTAGCCTCCTTTGGTTTATTAAGGGTTGATAAAAAAGCAGGGAAGTGTAATAGCGGATCCCTGCAGAGTTGATGAACTCTATGGGATTTTCAGGACAAGTTGTTAGTCAATAACAATCATAAAATGTGTGTGATGTTTTTGTTAAGTTTAAGCATCAATTTAAAATTTACGTTGTTACCCTAACCATAGCGACTGACACTAATATTTCAACCATGATCTCACTGGGGAAGTATTATTTGTTTAGCTCGATCAGCATCTTATGTCCTATGTAATTTATTCTGATATAGACAACAACACACGATTTTGCGTACTCAATAAACACCAGGAGTTGAAGATAATAATTTAAAATCGATGAGCGAACTATTCTTCACAAATAAAAAAACGGGTATAACCATAAATGTTATACCCGTATTTTGATTGTTTGAATTTTGATTTTTATTAAGGTTTGTAAACAGTGAGTCCTACTGATTGCCAGGATTGCATGCCACCGCGATAGTAATAGATTTTTTCAGCAGGATAACCCAGCGCTAACAGGTTTTTAATGGCGGTTGGTGACTGGCCGCACCAGATTCCGTTGCAAAACAACAAAATCTCCTGTGCTTCTGAAAAATCCCAGGGATTGTCCGCTGCCTCTGCGTCGTCACTAAACCAACCTATAATGCTCTCAACAAATGAGCTGTTATTTCCTGCTTTCTTTTTTACATTCAACTTTTTAAGCGCCGCGGCAAGTTCGTTCGGCGATTTTTCCGGATCAAAACTGGTAAAAGGAATATTAATCGAACCGGGAATGGTGCCTTTCTCAAACCACGCAGGCGTACGAGCGTCAATGAGTACGCCTTTTTCAACTTCCAGTTTTTTATCAATAAACTCAAGTAATTCAAGTTCAGCAACTGTTTTTACGCCTGGCGCTACATATAAAGGCTGAAGGCAAAACGGTGGACACTTGCGGGATGTTTTAGTAAAACCTCCACTGAGAACGTTACTTTGATCCTGATTGCGCTGAATATTTATAAATTTGCCATCGTGATGTACGGGTACGCGTTCAAGGTCCTGTGTGATTTTTACTTCCAGTGCTAGCGCGCTGGTGCTGATCATTACAAGGGCTGTGGCTACGACAGATGTTACGAGAGATTTTCGGATAAACTTCATCGGACTACTTCCTGCTACTTTTAAAAAACTACACTACAAAATCTTAATGGGCAAAATAAAGATCCATTACCTTCTTTTGCAAATGGTGCAATCGTTCTTCTGAGCCTGATTGATCATCGGCATAGGCCTTAAATGCACGTTGTTTTTTCTTCTTGTCCAGTTTCGCATAATACTTATAGGTTGAAGGCTTTTCCGTTCTTAGAAGATCTTCCATTTTTCTTAATTGTTTTTTCTCTGTGGAGCTGAGCTGGCTTTTTTGGTTAACCACGGCAGTGGATTGAGCCTCTGATGCCAGTTCATCAAGATAGTCATTCGCTAAAGACTGGCTACTTACACTCAGCAAGATACCAAGCGTTGCTAAAACAGCTGCGCTCATTCGTTTAATCTGTTTCGATTTCTGGGTTTGTATAGCTGGATTATCCAATTTTAATTTCCGAAATTCGTTGGTGAGACGTTTCGTGGCTATCAATCATTGCCACTCGTTATCGTCGTTGATGCAGAAAACTTTATGGTTAGCTTATATAACCTGTGAGATAGGCTGGTTTTTATTGATGTATATCAAAAACTCAGCTTATTGTTTTCACTGGGATATATAGATTGTATTCATGAAATCGCGATTATCATAATTGCTGAGGGGCGCAGTTAAAAAGACAGTCCAGTAAAAAACGGGGCGCAGCCCTTTTCCAAACTCCCTAATAAGGGAGTGAAATAGAATTAACGATATTGCTCCTATTAATCTTTAGTAAGTAAACTCGAGCTTGCAAACTTCTGTGCATAGTTTTTCTCGTCTAACCCCTCCGTAAAAAAAGAAACCCAAAGGAATATATCTAATCCTAAATTCCCTTGTGAATTTCCCTGTTTAAAACTTTCGGGACCTAAATCCCGTTGATTTGCGTCTTAAAGAGAAACAGGGTGAAAAAACAAGGGAGAAAAAAATAATGAATATTTTTACAAAACATACTCAACAACAAGGTGTTACCTACCTGGAACACCTGTTTTTTGCCACAGGTATCGCTATACGTTTAGCCAACAGTGTCATCGCCTTTACCCTGCATGGGATATTTCCTTTCATTGATATAAAGAAAGAGCTGGATTTAGATGCAACAGCCCGGTTCATCAATGTAAAAAACAACTGGATTGAAGATAAAAAACAGATCAGGCAAACGGAACCGGTCAATCAAGCTGTTCTTCAGGCCCGATAAACTCCCTCCTTTCTTAAAGGAGGATTGAGAGAATTTGTCTTGTTAACTCAGGCGGAAACAGAACTGACCACTTTCATTGGAAACAGGGGTTGAAATTACCAGGTCAGCAACTATATTAGTTATTACTAATATACTTTTGATATCGAGGTGCCTTATGGTTATGGAAGCGACAAAAGAGAATTTTACTGAAGTCATTGAAAACAATGACATTGTTATCGTTGATTTCTGGGCACCCTGGTGCGGACCGTGTCGTTCATTTGCCCCGATTTTCGAGAAGGTGGCGGAAGCAAATCCTGATACCGCCTTTGTGAAAATCAATACAGAACAGGAGCAGGAACTGGCAGCCCATTTTCAGATCCGCTCCATCCCCACCCTGATGGTCTTTCGCGAAAAAGTACTGATATTTGCCCAACCGGGCGTGTTGCCAGAAGCTGCCCTGAACAAATTGTTAACCGAAGTTAAGGCGCTGGATATGGCGCAGGTACACAAGGAAATTGCCGAACAGGAAGCCAGCACAGCAACGGCCACCGCATAAGTAGCAATCAAAACTGAAATCAAAGCAAAGGCCCGGTGAAATCGCCGGGCCTATTTGTTTAGGGTAACCGCCATAAAAGAAGACCGAAGAAAATAAGAAATCTGAACTATTGTTGTCACACTCCTTTATTGTAAGCGGGACAGCATTAGCGCACCCATTTTCCTGTTCAGTAAACATTCAATAACCAGAAAAAAGTCTGGTTTTCCCTTGACCATCTCGTGCTGGCTCCTCACAATTAAGTTAAACCGCTGTCAGAAAATTTATTTAAAACTAACGATAAAACACAGCACCCATAACCTGTTTAGTTCAATTGAAGTTCAAATTATTTAAACAACAGGCATGTTTTAAAAAACATACGGTTAGAAAGGTGCTGCATTTATATTTGGCGAGATGAAAGGAGGCATCATGCTTGAAAAAGGGAGTTATATTCGAACAACAATATTTATATCTTTCATTTTCTTTCACTTTATTAGCGTAGCGCATGCTGCCAACCTGTCGTTCAGTGGCACGATTGCCAGCATTGAGATTGATACTGGTACCGGTGCGTACACTGGCACGCAAGTTGGTGATTCGTTTACCGGTAATATCACAGTCGGCAATAGTGCCAGCGATGCGACTGCAAGTGGTGTTTCACTTATGGATGGAGGTATTCCTGTTGCTTATGAGTATGAATTTTCGGGAACGCCTTATGGTATTACACTAACTAACGGCGTCGTTAATACATCAAGTTCCTTTTCCGGTGTGGAGATCGATAACAATGCACCGCTTGAAGTTGACGACATTAATTTACTAAATAATTTATTTGGGGCAAATTTAACAGTAGCTGACCGATTGGACGCGTGGGCGGTATTTGGTCATACAGATGGCGCTGTCATTGACATGAACGATAATTTGATCGATGGCATTGAGTTCGGATTTATTTTTTTACTTGAAAATACGCATTACAATGGCCTGGATTATCAAGCGGCACCACCCCCATTGACAGAGGTCGCATATCCGGTTTTTTATATCGCAGAAAATGATGCCGCCGGTAGTACGATCTTCTTCGCTATTGGTGTATTGGATAGTGTGACTCAGATACAGGGATCGGTTAGTTCCGTCAGTGTCTGGTTAAATAGAACGCATAATGAAACCAGCAATGAAACGACATATGCTTTTTATACAGATGTTTACGGAACGATTTCAGAATTTAAATCAATAGTAGTAACAACCCCACTTGGCGCTAGCCATAACCTTGGACTTAGTCCTGAAGGCGATCAATGGGGTTCCGGAATAGAAGGTTCACAGACAGATATAGAATCACAATTTCCTGACGGAACGTACACTTTCAATGTCACATACAATGACGACAGCACAGAACAGATCACCGTGGAGTTAGGTGGAGAATTTCCTCCATACCCTGAAAATGTTGCGCTAAATAACACGGAAGCTACATGGGACGCATGGACAAACCCTGCACCTTCATCTGAAATTGAATTGATAGTATCCGAAAACAATGGTGATTTTATCGAAGGAAACTCAAGTTTGCCGACTACAGCAACCTCATATTCTTTGACCAGCAATTTAACGCTTGACAGTGTATCTTATAATTTAGAGGTTTCGTTTGCCACAGAAGTTCTTCCGGCAGCTTATAAATCAACTAGCACTATTATCACAACTGCGGCTCCATCAACAGATAACAAACCAACAACTGGGGATGGCGGTGGTGGTGGCGGATCAGTGCATTTCGGTTTCTTATTAATACTGTTAATAGGTGTTATGTCACACCAGGTACGTGGAGTTCGTATTTAATCAAGATCTGGTCTTCCCTCTAGCTAACCGAGTGTCAGTTTTAATGGGGGAAGATCAACCAGATCCGTATTAATCTATCGAAACCTCTAGCCTACATGTAATTAATCGACTCTAAATCTATTGATTTGCTGTACCAATGTAGTCGTGCCCCTTTAATTAAGTGACGTATTCCTGCCATCGAAGTAAACTATTTACCAACCATTCATCATATAAAAGTTAGGAACACTATGATTATCGCCACAGATCTGCGCGAACAATTAATGGCCGATGGACTGAGTCGG
>NZ_CDLKIE010000237.1:0-9471 GCF_975902315.1 Kaarinaea lacus
AGTGCAAGGGTCCAGGCCTAGATTATTCAGTACGTTTTTCGTATAAACCCGGCCGTTGGTATGGCCACTTGCGCCATGCATGAAAACGGTAATCCCATTTTCCGCCAGGGTGAGGGTGCTGAGAATAAACCAGGGTAACTGGCGTTTCTTGCCTGCATAGGATGACCAGTCCAGATCCACTTGAGGCAATGCTTCAGGCATTTTAAGAAAGTCTTTTACCGCTAAAACTGCGCCTGCTACTTCTTCCGGGGTTTCTTCCTTGACACGCATCAGCATCAGGAAGGCACCTAATTGTTCGGGAGAGACTTCATCATTGAGGATCATGCTGAATGCCTTCCTGGCTTCGTCCTGTGATAGACCACGGGAACCTTTTCGGCCTTTACCCAGAATTCGAACAAATTCGGCAAATGGATGCTCTTCGTAAAACATATGAAACCTCAATAATTGTCTATGAGTGGCAAACCAATATTATTTGTCACTCCCTTGTTGGTTGCAAGAGAGGCATAATGGCGAGCGAAGAATTAAGCGCTGGCTTTTTCGCCTTCCGCTGCAGCTTCGTCTTCAGCTTTATAGTGGGGGTCTACCAGGGAATTTTCCAGGCTTAAGGGCAGAAAACGCAGGATTTTTACGCCCGCCAGAACCATGGCAATGGCAAAGGCAAATCCGCCAACACCCAGGCCGACCTCATAAATACTGGGGGTATAGGGATTAACTACACCATCAAAGAAGCTGCTACTAACTTCGTATCCCGGGAATATGTCCAGGGGGTAGGCCTGACCGCCAATGATGATGACATACATTTGCGCCATACCACCGGCAACCACCATTACGGATGCTGCAACTAACCAACGAGCTGAATGCTTGAAGCTGTTCAACAGGCAGATGCACAATGGAATGATACTGCCAATCAGGACAAAACCAAGCCAGAATAATCCAGTGTAAACGTTGTTCCCATCAAGGATGAACGCTGATACGCCATGGTGTTCTGTGGCGTATAAATTAGTGAGGTGATAGATGGTCACCAAAAATAACACAGCAGCGACAAACACGCCCTGTAATTTACGCAAGCGTTCTACTATGGCATTACCTAATGGACGCTCGGTGCCACTGTAGATTCCAATGAGCAGGATGTTGAAAATCGCCAGGCCAAAGGAAAAGGACATTATGATAAAAGTCGGTGCCATGATAGCAGCGTCATAGGCCTGACGGGCCACCAGGAATCCGAAAATGGAGCCGGTACCAGTAGTCAGTATCAAACGCCAAATGAAGGCAAAAGTACCAACGGTTTTGCTGTATTTGTTAAAGCGCTTCTCCATCAACATCCACAGGTAAACCGCAACAATCGCCAGAAAACCGTTATATAAAATAATATTCCAGGCAAAGATGGATTTAAAATTGTAGTAGGTCATCGCTACAATCAATCGATCGGGCCGGCCCAGGTCCAGCACCAGAACACAAAGACCACCAACCAGCAAGGCGATGGCGAGCAAGCCGGATAACGGTGAAAGTGGCTTGTAGATCTTTTTATTAAATACGGATGAGATGGATGCGACGTTAAGAGCGCCGGATGCAGCAACGATCAGGAATACTGCGAATACATGGGGCATTCCCCAAACAATCTGGTTAGTCATGCCCGTGACATGGTGTCCATTGTGTTCCATGTAGTAGGCAGCGCCCAGGCCCAAAACAATCAAGGCGCCTAATATAGCTAATACCGAATAATAGCCAAGGCTTTTGCCAGGAATTTCACGAAAATGGATATTATTTTTCATTATCTTTTATGTCCGTTGCTAGCTGGAATTAAATTCCTTGATATCGTACGCCAGGATTCAGTCTAAGATCGGCGCGTACTGCTGTGCTGCGTTCGCTGGCCAGGCGCCTGGCAATGTCACTATTGGGATCATTGAGGTCACCGAACAGTATTGCCGGGCCTTCTTCGGTCTGAGCACAGGCTTCTGCACAGGCCGGAATTTCGCCACGATCAACGCGATGAACACACAGGGTGCAGCTTTCTACAGTGCCTTTACCACGCGGCATTTCAGGTAGCTGGTCAGTGAGCGTTTCGTGGATGAAAGAGCGTGCTTTATAAGGGCACGCCATCATGCAATAGCGACAACCGATACATATATGCTTGTCGACCAGGCAAATGCCATCAGCCCGTTTAAAGGATGCGCCGGTAGGACAGACATCCACACAGGGTGGGTGTTCACAGTGCTGACACATCATGGGTAACGATAAGCTGTGGTTAGTTTGTTTGTTGCGTAAAGTGACTTTACGAATCCATTGCGCGTCGGTTTCGGGTCGGTCGAAACCTGTTAATCCGTTTTCTTCGTTACAGGCGGTGACGCATGCCTCACAATTATCGAGACATTTTGTGGTATCGATTAAAAATCCCCAGCGAACCTTGCTGGTAACCGCTTCATTATCAGGTTTGGCGCGCGCGATACTCGTTAACATCACGCCTGGAGCGAGTGTAACTGTCGCAGCGGCAGCGGCACCTTTGGTGAGAAAGTTTCGGCGGTATTCGTCAATCTGGTTGTCTTTTTGTTGATGGTCTTGTTGGCTCATAAGCTGCGTCCCGCTTTTTTCGCTCTTGGTTTAGAGGCATGACAATCAAAGCAATCGATGCTAACAGAAGCGTACTCGTGGCATTGTACGCAAAAATGTTTAGAATCCAGATGGCTGACGGCCTGACCATTACTGTCATAAACAGCATGGCATTCCATGCATTCTTTCAATGCATGTTTTTTCGTGCGAATGCCACGGTGCATGGTCTCATCGCGCTGATGAAGTAATAACTCCATATGATTCTTGCGCATGAAGTCGGTATCTTCGACGCATTGATCACCCTTTCCTTTGGGAATGTCTGGTTTGGGTGCGCCGGCAAAGGCGGATACCGAAATGATACACACTGCAATAATAATTATTGCAAGAAGAGTAGGGCGATGCGCGATATATTTTACAGGTTTAGACAACACGTGCTTTTCCTTGTCAGATGGCTAATGTTGTTTGGTTTTTATTAATGCTGTTTTTTATACAATTAGTTTTGATAAAACCACAACAGTAATCTTGCTTGTGTTGTGTATCGGGTAAGCCGCAAGCAGCTTACCCGAATATTACTTTACATGATTTCGTAAATAGAGCTTATTCGCCCAATCCCATCTGGATGTAGCCAGTGGGACATACGTCCGCACAGATGTGACAGCCAACACAACGGTCATAATCAGTATCGACGTAACGACCAAGGGTGTGCTTGTCTTTCTTCACTTTGAATACGGCATCCTGAGGACAGAAGATAACGCAGTTGTCGCACTCGAAACACATGCCACAGCTCATGCAGCGTTTGGCTTCCTCAATAGTTTGTTCTTCAGACAATCCGGCGACACGTTCTTCGAAATGGCCTAGTACTTCTTCAGCGCTGGGTACCGATTCTTCACGCTTATGGCGAGGCTCATATCCGAAATGGCCAAGGAACAGTTTGTCGGCTGGAATGATCTGATGCGCAGAACGGTCCTCATAGTTATGGATCGCAAAATCATCATCACTGGTGCCGCGACGACCACGATCGATACTGCGAGTTTTAGCATCGCCTTCCGGATTGAATTTTTCCGGCTCCAGGCCAGCTTCGCGCAACTTGTTGAGCAGATTAAAGTGGTGCACATCGACTTTAGGACGCTTGCGCATTTCTTCATTTTTGAAGTAATGGTCAATGGTTTCTGCGACAACAGACGCCTGGCCAATAACGGTGGTCAACAGGTGAGGGCGTACAATGTCGCCCGCAGCGAAGAAACCGGGTTTATTTGGAATCTGGAAATGTTTGTCCGCATCTACCAGGCCACGATCGTTAGCGAACTCTTCCATACCACTCCAGTCGCCCGTTTGACCAATAGCAGAAACAATCAACTCGGCTTCGATATCGTATTCAGTACCTTCGAGAACTTCAGCCTTGCCGCTTTCGTAACTCATTTTCGCAACGCGTAGCGCTTTAGCGCGGCCATTATCATCCAGTATCACTTCAACAGGATTTAGTGACCCAATAATCTCGACACCTTCTCGGGTCGCGTCATCGATTTCGTGTTGCGCGGCGGTCATATTCTCGATGGGTTGACGGGAGATCAGTGTAACATCCGCGCCTTCTTTTGTAGCAATATCAACTACATCATGTGCGGTATGGCCAAGTACGATGTTTTCAGGACGGTCTTTTTCCGCCACGTTGGTGATGTTACCTAAACGACGTGCCACTGATACTACGTCGATAGAGGTATCACCACCGCCGATTACCACAACTTTACCACTAACGGCCTGTAAACGACCCTGGTTAAACGCGCTCAGGAAAGCGACACCAGAGATACAGTTTTGTGCGTCACCGCCGGGAACTGGCAAACTACGTCCAGTTTGTGCGCCGATGGCAAACAGGACGGCGTCATGTTTCTTTTCCAGCTCGTCGATGCTGATATCCGTGCCAACACGGGTTTTGGTTTTAACTTCCACACCCATATCGATGATACGCTGAATTTCACCGCCTAATACGTTACGCGGCGTACGATAACCGGGGATGCCGTAATACATCATGCCGCCCAGCTCTTCGTGATCATCATACACTGTACATGCATGACCCATGCGGCGTAGTTGGTAGGCAGCTGCCAGGCCACAGGGACCACCACCGATGATGCCGACGCTTTTACCAGTTTCTCCGCCTGCCTTGAAGCTGTAACCTTCTTTTAATGCACTGTCACCAATGAATTGATCCACTGCATTGATGCCGACATGATCTTCCACTTCGTTACGATTGCAACCATCTTCGCAGGGAGCAGGGCAGACGCGACCCATGATTGCCGGGAAAGGGTTTGCGTCGGTAGAGCGACGGAAAGCATATTCCTGCCACGCCATATCACCGGAGGGCTTTTCAATGCCGCGTACGATGTTCAGCCAGCCGCGGATGTCTTCTCCGGAAGGGCAACTGCCCTGGCAAGGAGGTGTTTGGTGAACGTAGGTCGGACATTTGTGACTATGGTCTGCTTGGAAAATTTGTTCTTTCCATGGCAGATGAGCGCTATCGTTATCTTTGTACTTACGAAACGTATGCTCTTTTTTCACTTTATCTGCTGGCGTTGCCATATTGCTTTCTCCTGTTGCTACGCGACTGTTTTTTCAATCTTGTCTATGTTCAAAAAAATTTGCTAATTAACTTCCACTAATCATTAGAGCCCAGAATAAGTGAGTCACCAACAATTTGATGCAGGCTGGTGATCATATCCATCTGGAAATTGTAATACGGTAATACTTTGGCAAACTGGGTTTTACAGATAGCACAGATTGCTACCAGGGTATCCACGTCATGTTCTTCCACTACCTGGGAAAGAGCCTCCATCCTTGGAAGCGCACCTTTGACTCGTAACTCCATTAAATCGTCGGTCAGCAGTCCGCCACCGCCACCACAACAGAAAGTGTTCTGGTGGATGGTTTCCGGGGCCATGTCATAAAAGTTATTGGCGCAAGCCTTAATAATTTCGCGCGGAATAATAAATTGTCCGCCGGGCATGTTACCCATGCGGGAAGCGCGCGCCACGTTGCAGGAATCATGGAACGTGATACGGCGATGATCGTTGGCTTCTTTATCAATTTTTAAAGCGCCACGCTGGATCAAATCGTAAGTTACTTCACAAACATGTTGTGGAGCAGGGTATTTGGGATCCAGAAAATCGAAGGGACCAATCAATGTATTCCAGAAACTGTATGCCACCCGCCAGGCATGACCGCATTCGCCCACCACGATGCGTTTTACACCCAGGTCAAGCGCGGCCTGGCGTATACGCATGGCAACCTTTTTCAGGTTGTCATGACTGCCAATAAACATGGAAAAGTTGGCAGCTTCTGATGCATAAGAACTTAATGTCCAGCTGATGCCTGCCTGATGGAATACCTTGGCGTAACCAATCAGTCCATCGATGTGTGGTTCTGCGAAAAAGTCAGCGGATGGCGTAATTAATAAGACCTCAGCGCCTTCAACATCCACAGGTACCTTAACCGGTATGCCGGTATCGTCTTCAATATCTTCCTCAAGTCCTTCCAGGGTATCAACCAGTGCTGGTTCCGGCAGACCGAGGTTATTACCAATTTTGTGCAGTTTGCCAATGATCTCGTTACTGTATTTCTGTCCAACACCGATGGCATCCAGAACATCACGGCCTGCCATAGAGATTTCCGCGGTATCAATACCGTATGGGCAGAACACAGAACAACGGCGGCATTGTGAGCACTGGTGGAAATAGCTATACCACTCGTCACGGACTTCTTCATCAAAATCCCTGGCGCCAACCAGTTTGGGGAAATATTTACCAGCAAAGGTATAGTAGCGGCGATAAACAGAACGCAATAGATCCTGGCGGGCCACCGGCATGTTCTTGGGATCCTGTGTGCCTAAATAATAGTGACACTTGTCCGTGCAGGCTCCACATTTTACACAGGAGTCGAGAAACACCTGTAATGCGCGCGACTGGCTGACCAGCTCGCCCAGTTTTTTTACGGCTACGTTTTGCCAGTCGTCGACTAACTCGCCGGGAAAACCGACGCTTTCCTGATGTTCCGGTTTGGCCACAAACGGTTTGCTGTGGGCCATGGAATCTTCAACGATGGTGGGAATAATGGGATATTCCCGATACGCCGGGACCTGGATCTCTTCAGCCAATGGCTATCCCTCCATGTGCTTTGTTGTTGTTCGTTGTATCCATGATGTGGCTCATGACTCCGCACTCCAGCCCGCTGTGTGGCGGCGTTCGCGCACATCGTCAGTCTGGTTGCGTGTGGGACTGAAAAATACCCCCGGTGCGTGTAACAGTTTGCTGATGGGGAATACGATCATTAACACGGCAACCATGGCCAAATGTATAAGCAGGAATGCTGAATCGGGCAGGGGTTGAAGGTCGAAAAACATCAATCCCATAATAAATGATTTGACCGCGATAATATCAGTATTCAGCGCTTCACCACCAAAGGTCATTAATGCGCCAGAAATACCAATCGTTATTAACAGTAACAGCATTAAATGATCTGATATGCTGGATATGTAACGCACGCGATCAACAAAAAATCGTCTTCCCCACAAGCCAATTAAACCTGCGATCATGGCAAAGGCGGCATATTTGCCGAAGGGTTGTATCAGGGTAATGACTGTCGGTACTGGCTCGATGAAATAGCGCAGGTGGCGCGCCAGTACCAGGAACAAACCAAGGTGAAACATCCAGCCAAAAATCCAGATCCATTTGTTGGATTTAAACAGGCTTTCGAAAACGGTAACTTCTTTGATTAATCTCCAGGCTACGCCGGTTTTGGTCAGGGGGGCTGGAGTGGTAGGTATCTTTAAAGGCTGCGGTGTTTTTGAATAAATAAAAATCTTACGCGCAACACCGATCGTAAACAGCGCTGCTGCTAAGTAAAACAATATTGCATAGACTACGGTCAGAGTCATGAATATGCCTTAAGGGTTTAGGGCTGTGCCGTTTTTTACAACGGCACAGCAGGTTATAACACATACGTTCGTGTTAATGTTTTGATTGTTATCAACTATTGATTGTTATACGCAACCAGTTGGTTTGGGTAAGCCGGCAATCTTACAAGCTTGCTTAGCTGGGCCGTATGGGAACAACTCGTACAGGTATTTGCTGTTGCCTTTATCTTTACCCAGTTTTTTACCAATTGCCTTGGTTAATACACGAACAGCTGGCGCAATTTGATATTCGTCATAGTATTCACGCAGGAAGTTAACAACTTCCCAGTGGTTTTCTGTCATGTCCAGATTTTCAGCTACTGCAATCGCTTCAGCAACTTCCTGGGTCCAGTCATCACGATTCGCCAGGTAACCTTCTTCATCAGTTTCGATAGATTTTCCGCCAACGTCTAGGGCCATGTCGTCTTCTCCTGTTAAGTTTGTCGTCTTACTTTAAAGCCATGCCTGGGTTGCTTTGTGTTCCGCCACTAAATCTACGAAACCGTCGTAATCTACTACTTTAACGCCGTCGATTAGCTTGTCCTGATTAACACCGCGGGCATCAAGGTCAGGTCCCAAAACATAAATTGAAATATCACCCATTGCATTCGCAACGAGATCGGATTTTGCAGTACCTTTGACAGCACCATAAACGCCATCTTCGGTTAGCAAGATACTGCTGCCTTTTACAGCCAAGCGAGTGCAGGATTCCAAAGAATTCTTCTCAAAAGGCGATTTATTGACTGTGTGTAACAATGCCATATTGATATCCTCACCTAGAAACTAAAGACTACGTCTTGTTGATCCAGCAACTCAGCCATTTCCGCTGAACTTACTACGCGAATGGAATCTTTTTCCGCCCAGTCATCATCTTCGTCTTCATACTTCAGGGGCATCAAGTCGTCGATAGTCAGACCGCGGGCGTCCAGTGATTCTTTCTCAACATAAATCTTGTTGACGTCGTAATCACCTAAGGCATTATAAGTCGGCGAGAAATTTTTCATGCCTATGCCTTCCGTTTTTTGCCCTTTCGCTAATTGATAGACACCGTCATCCATGAAAGCCAGACTTACGTCCTGATCGAATGCTGCACCGATCAAAACAACTTCCAGGGATTCTAATGCGTAAATAGTTCCGTACGGTGCCTTGCGGTTCACGTACATAAACTTTTTGATTGTTCCGCCTTCATCGCTCATATTTGTGTTTCCTGTTTTATCGTAACCAGAGTGATTAATCACCAAAAACCACGAGACGTTCGGACTGAATGCCCATTTCGATCAACTGGCCAAGGCCAGAAATTCGAAAACCTTCAGCAATATTGTCACCGTCTTTACCGTGGCGTTTTGCTTCATCTGCATCACAGATACCGCGACGTTGTGCGGCAGCAACACAAACCACCATGTCAATGTTATGTTCTTTTGCCAGTTCACCCCACAGGTTGACCAGGTTGCGGTCATCCTGGGGTGGGGTGGTGTAACGTGTGCCATTGTTAACACCGTCATGGTAAAAGAATACGCGCTCTATGGTGTGACCTTTGGCCAGTGCGGCCTTGGTAAACTGGTACGCACTGTCAGATGCCTGGTGAGTGTAAGGCCCTTCATTTACTAATATGCCAAATTTCATAGAAATAACCTTTAGAAGCTGTGCTTAGAAACGTATGTGAGCTGATGCATTTAATGAATTACGCGCACCGGTCCAGTTATCAATATGGAATTTGGTGAAAGGCAATTCAGTCAGTTCAAAGAAACGTGGCCAGCCGATACGCTCAACCCAGTCACCGACACGTTCCCAGTCCTGCGCGTCTTCTTTGTAAACGCGAAGAATGTTTTTAACAATGTCTGCAACTTCCGGCCAGCGTGGTGGGTTATTAGGTACGCCAGCAGCAACCAGTTTATGGAACATTGGCTTGCTACGTGCGTTGGAATGCTTACCACCAACCCAGATCGCCAGCTTGGAATGATCAGGATCATTAATCTGCATGGGTG
>NZ_CDLKIE010000238.1:0-8593 GCF_975902315.1 Kaarinaea lacus
AGCCGCTGACCGTTGGATCATGGCCCGATTGCAACAAACGGCTGATGAAATGAAACAAGCCTTTGCCAATTACCGCCTGGATCTGGCGGCACAAGCCATATACGATTTTACCTGGAACGAATATTGTGACTGGTACCTGGAATTATCAAAACCAGTGCTTAACGACGAAAATAGCAGTGAATCGTTGCAGCGCGGAACCCGCAAGACACTTGTCACTGTCCTGGATGCTATTTTACGTTTGTCGCATCCCATTATGCCGTTTATCACCGAAGAAATCTGGCAACGTGTTGCTCCATTGGTGGGAAATGCTGGCGAGACTATCATGAGCCAGGCTTACCCTGAACAGGATACGTCCTTACTGGATGCCGATGCTATTAAAGAAATGGAATGGGTGAAAAATTTTATCCTGGGTATTCGGAAAATTCGTGGCGAAATGAATATTCCACCGGGCAAACCACTGCCGGTGTTGTTGCAAAATGGCGATGCCGCTGATCAGCAATTATTGGAAAAACATCAATTGCTACTAAGCACACTGGCAAAAACAGAATCGATTCGGTGGCTGCAGGCTGATGATAAAGCACCCGAATCGGCTATCGCCCTGGTTGGTAACATGCGATTGCTTATCCCCATGGCTGGCTTGATCGATAAGGAAGCCGAAATTGCCCGCCTGAGCAAAGGTATCGAGAAACTGGAAAAAGATGTACAACGAATTACCAGCAAGTTAGAGAACGCCAACTTCGTGGATCGTGCTCCGGCCGATGTCGTAGAGAAAGAGCGGCAGAAATTAACCGAATTGCAGTCGGCACTCGATAACCTTCGCGCCCAACTGGAAAAAATCCAAAAACTGTAATAGATTCCTTTTACCATCCAAAATACACCAATTAACCTTTTATTAACAATGGGTTACGTACAGGTTGTCGCTTCATTTATTGCTCAATTCCACCCACTGAACTGCCGCTATATTATTTAGCTGAACACTAAATTACAGCTGGCATTTTATTAAAATTGCCAGCATGGTGTTTCAGCCTACCCCATTACAATACGCATTCTCGATTTATATGAAACCACCAACTGGGGGTTGGATCTCATCACTATGGCGCAACAACAGGTAACGCTTGGGCATGGCATTGAATCCCGTGTAATTAACGAATTCGTCGCCGAGTATAATGAAGCACACGCTGAAATCGAAACACTCCTGCTTACATTGGAGAATAATCCCAATGACGAAGATTTGCTTAACGACCTGTTCCGAAAAGTACACAGCATCAAGGGTAACGCTCATTTTATGGGGCTGGATGTAATTGCTGACTTTGTTCACGCACTGGAAAATATTCTGGATAAAATGCGCAAGCATGACTTGCTGTTTGACAAGTTATTAGGTGATGTAGTGCTGCATACCATAGACCATGTCGGCTTCCTCTGTAATAACTTGCGCACACAACAGTCTGTCGACACCAGCCTGACGCTTAAAATACAGGACCAGTTGCAGCAACTTGCCAGTGCAGGACAATACAATCTGCCGCAACATTGTCAACACGTCATTGATCTGTACCAGGGGAATCTATCCGCAACTGCGAAGGCTGGTATTTCGTCGCTTGGTGTGACAAACAATGTGAACCTGGTATCAGAAGAGTTAGAAGATTTACGATTCTTTTCCCAAATCATCGAAAGCGCAGAACGACGTTCACCTTTCTGGAACGGGCGATCACAACGCCTGTTAAATATTGCTCTGGAGATGAATAAAGAAAGTGGTTCCAAAGTGGATTCGGAACAATTGGAGGCTGCAGTTTATCTACACGATTTTGGCATGGCCTTTTTACCGCTGAATTTATTACATAAAGGTGAAAAATTAACCGAGGAAGAATTTCGTTCTGTGCAATTGCATGCTCGTATGGGAGCCGCGCTATTAGGCGACAATACCTATTGGTTACAGGCAACAGAGATAATTATTCAACATCACGAACGGGAAGACGGGAAAGGTTACCCAAATCGTTTAACGGGCGACCACATATGCGATGGTGCTAAAATACTTGCTATAGCAGATGCATTTGAAGCGATGACCAACCAAAGGGCCAATCGTGCGGCTAAACTCTCCTTTTCGCAGGCGATTAAAGAAATCAACCAGAATGCTGGAAGCCAATTTTCAGTGTACTGGGTAAAAATCTTTAACGATGTTATACGCAACAAAACCAGAAAAACTGACATTCCGTCAAAGTAGATCACAGTGGCAAATCAACTAGCCGGGTCAGCCGACTAATGCGGCTGTTTACTCCAATTTCCTGCTCGTCTGTTTCATAACAATATATAAAATCGACTAACATCATCTATTATTAGATTATGGCAACAGAATCGATCCTGTTTACCCTGTTTCTAATTTTTACGGGCGCTGCTGTTCTAGCAGCGTCCGCACTTTATGCGCGCCAGTCATTATTAGTGGTTTACATATTAGCCGGCCTTTTATTTGGCCCCTCCGGATTAAAGCTCGTAACTGATCCAGTCATCATTCAAGAGATTTCTCACATAGGAATTATTTTTCTTTTATTTTTAATGGGTATAAATCTGCCCGTTGACAAACTTCTTCACCTGGTGAGGAAGACTACTTTTATAACAGCTGTTAGTTCGCTGATTTTTTTTATTGTCGGATTTCTGGTTGCAGCTGGTTTTGGTTTTGGGCTCACAGAGGGATTAATAATGGGTGCGGCAGCAATGTTTTCCAGCACCATCATAGGCCTCAAACTATTACCGACTACTGTACTGCATCACCGCAAACAAGGTGAAATTATAATCAGCATACTTTTACTGCAGGATATTTTAGCTATCATCGTGCTAACCATACTGCAAGCCGGCGAAAGCAGTGAATTTCCATGGAAGGACCTGGCAATACTGTTTATTGCGCTATTAGGTATTTCTCTTTTTGCCTATTTATTTCATCGCTACATACTAATAAAAATAATTGCCCAGTTTGATAGAATTCAGGAGTTTATATTTGTTGTGACTATCGGATGGTGTCTTGGAATAGCGCAATTAGCAGCCAGCTTTAACCTGTCTCATGAAATTGGCGCATTCATCGCAGGCGTAGCGTTTGCCTCAAATCCGATCGCTTTATTTATCTCCGAAATGTTAAAACCACTGCGTGATTTTTTCCTGGTATTGTTTTTCTTCAGCCTGGGTGCCAACTTTCACATTGATGTCGCACAAACGGTTATTATTCCTGCTGCGCTGCTGGCCATATTATTGTTGATCATAAAACCGATTACATTTAAATTTTTACTGGAACGTACCAGCGAAAGCTCCGAGGATTCAAAAGAAATCGGCTATCGACTGGGACAGGTAAGTGAATTTTCATTACTGATTGCCGTACTTGCCATGGATATGCAAATCATTAGTATGAAAGCAGGTTACCTTATCCAGGTTTGTACAATATTGACGTTTATTGCGTCTTCATATGCCGTCGTATTTAAATATCCAACACCAGTTGCTGTGTCAGATAAACTGAGGCGGGATTAGTCAAATTCCAGGGAGGATACCATTCCGTATGTTATCCATGTTTTCAGAATCGTAGCCGCACGCATGGGAACCAGCTCAGCCTCTATACCCATATCCGTCAGGCGTTCACAGAGTTGCGAAAAATTATCATTATCATCAACGCCACGAAGCAAAACAACTTCATCAGCATCCATTGTTCGATATTGCGTCATTAGTTCCTGGCGCCACACAACACAACTTTCTTTATGTTCCAGCTTTTTCAATTCAGGAACAGGCTCATCACTGGTTGCCGCCTTCCACACTGGCAAAATATTCCACTCATAATCAAACCAACGTACCGAAGGATGGAGTTTAATTCGCAGTTCCGGCCATTTATCCGCCGGCACCTGCGCTGCATCAGCTTCCGTCATCACGGATGCATTTTCAGCATCAAATGCTTCGATAAAGGTCCATTCAAAAACCGCCAGTTCCTGCAGATAAGGATGGTCATTATAAGGTTTATGTTCGGCTAGAAATTGCGCCATGTACTGGCCAAACCAGCGCAATGAAGGAAATTTAGAGGGATATGTGTCAATGTATTGCGTACATAATCGGGTAAACTCCTCATCACCCAACATCACATGTACTGCTTCGTAATCCTGCTCCAGTGATTCAATTAATCGCGCATAGTAGGCATTTCCATAGATAGCGAGTCGCACATCAGCACCCAGACCATCTGATCCCGCAATAAGATCAACTATGGCAGGATCTCGCTCCATTAAATGCCGCTTGAATGCAGACTGCAAATCTTTAAGTACTGGATTCATCTATTGTCTTCTGTAAAACTTTTGCCGATACAAATATTACGCTGCGTTACTCAAGACTCTATTACCGATAGTACGCGCCTGGTTTAATTCTGTCATGAGTTCTTCAAAGGGTGGCATACGATCATCCCGTTCTATCATGGTAGCGACGGGTCCAAATTGCTGTAATGCCCTGGCATACAACTCCCAAACTGGATCAACCACGGGGTGGTCATGGGTATCTATAACATAATCACCATAGTCAGTATGACCTGCAAGATGAAACTGTTGAACACGATTTTCTGGAACACCGTTTATGTATTCCATACAATCAAAATTATGATTACGGCTACTCACATAGATATTGTTAATATCCAGCAACATCAGGCAATCCGCTTCTTCGACTATCCGCGAATAGAATTCCCATTCGCTCATTATTGAGTGTTTGTATGTCACATAGCTGGATACGTTTTCCAGTAAAATCTGCTGACCTAAATAATCCTGTACGACTTTCACCCTGTCCGCCACATGTTTTATCGCATCATCGTTATAGGGCAAAGGCATTAAATCATGCAAATTGTTTCCACCCTGCCCTGTCCAGCACAAATGATCAGACACCCAACGTGGTTGGGCACGATTTATTAATGTTTTTAAATCCTTCAAATAATTAAAATCCAGAGGATCAGTGCCGCCAATTGACATGGATACACCATGCATGACTACCGGGTAACGTTCACGAATCGCATCAAGGTAGTAAAGCGGTTTACCACCCTTGACCATGTAGTTTTCCGATAATATTTCAAACCAGTCTACTGGCGGACTGGTTTCTAATATTTCATCGTAGTATTCAGTGCGCAAACCTAAACCATAACCGAGAAAATTTGAATCTGGTTTCTTTATACTTGATTGAGAAGTGGATTCAGTGTGGGCCATAAATAGAGATCCAACATAGTGCTATCTAAAGCACGTCATTATACTTTTCTAAAACAGAATTTTTATGGTTCGAAGCTTCTGGCTAACAAACAAAGAGCAGGCTCACCACAACGGCTTGCCTGCTCTTTATTTTGCAAACCAGATATTACTCGCCAACTTTTCCGCCAGCTTTCTCACACTCTTCCTTGGAAGACATATTTAGAAAACCCTGGCCTTTACAAGATCCCTTACCTTTACACGCATTGTTGGCTGTTTTGCAATCATTATGGCCTTTACACTTGTTAACGCCATAACAATGTACTTTACCTTCGCCGGCAACCGTTACAGTCATAGGCGCCATTGCAAACATGCCAGCAGCAGCAACAGCTAAGGCGACTCCAGTAGTTTTAGTGACTTTCATAGACTCGTATCCTCCAAATAATAAGTAGATAGACTTTTGTTACGTGCACTGAATATACTCCACGAAAAATATCACAAACTTATCACGCTGCGAAACCCAGTGCTTAACAGTTGACGCACCATACCACTGATTGTTACCGCAAAACCACGATCAGATAAAAATTTCCGTTATCGATAAACCACAAATTCCTGGATTAGATTTGTCTATATTTCAGCCACAGATTTCTGTAACTATTTAAATAGCCTTTTAATTTATTGTTTTTAAAGGAATTTATTCATGTTTGTTAGAGAAAATTCGCACTAAAAATGGCTAATCGCCATCACGCCAATCGACGAGCCGCGAACGGATTGATGGAAAGCTGCACCTGGTATCGAGAGAGAATGGAATAAGTCAGAAAAAGGAATTATGAAAAAATTGTGTTTTATTATTTTGCGCAACTTTACTAGAGAGGCGTAACGACTTCATCCATATCAGTCTGTAATGGTTGCGGTGACTCCAGACCAAATCCCTGCACAAAATCCACACCTATTTCCTGTAATTGAACCAGTGTTTCGTCATTCTCAACAAATTCTGCAATCGTCTTTTTACCTGCAATATGTCCAATATGATTTATTGCTTCTACTATCGCTCGGTCCATCGGCTGTTCTTCCATGTGGGTTACAAAAGTACCGTCAATCTTGATGAAGTCAACCGGAATCGTTCTCAAGTATGCAAAAGAACTCACACCGGATCCGAAATCGTCCAAAGCAAAACAACAGCCATCAGAACGGATCTTGCTGATAAATTCCACCGCGTTGCTTAAGTGTTCAATAGCCGCAGTTTCTGTAACTTCGAAACAGATAATGTGTGGCATAATATTATATTCGTTTAACTTTTCCTTTACGAAAACATAAAAAGACGAATCACTCAATGACATTCCTGAAATGTTAATAAAATACGTCGGGTCTTTGGCCTTATCACCACCGTAATTTACAGTGAGGCTGGCCAGATAACTAAATACGTTCTCTATTACCCAGCGGTCTATTTTGGGCATTAAATTGTAACGTTCTGCGGCTGGAATAAAATCATCAGGGCTTCGTAAAGTGCCATCACGATCCATCAAACGAATTAAAAATTCACATCGCTCTGGATCAGTTGCTTTTGTACTAACAGGAAAGATAGATTGTTTATAGAGGCGAAACCAGTTTTCTTCCAGGGCATGATTGATCGTTGAAACCCATTGCATTTCACCATAACGTTTTGTCATCTCGTAGTCGAATTTGCGATATACCTTTATTCGATTACCACCCTGATCTTTTGCTGTATAACAGGCAACGTCTGCCGCGCTAAGAATCTCGTTAACACTGGTAACATTCTTCTGGTTGATTTCTACAAAACCAATACTTGCACCCACATGATACAGGTGTTCTTCCCAGTAAAATCGAAAATCCGTAATCATCTTGAGAATTTCCCTGGCGATTTCTTTGGCGTATGTATCCGGGCAGTTTTCCAGTAACACACCAAATTCATCACCCCCCAATCGTGCCAGGGTATCGCTTTCACGAATATGTTTTTTAAGCATGCCAGCCATTTGACGAATCAACTCATCCCCTGCGACATGACCGGCTGTGTCGTTAATGATTTTAAACTGGTCGATATCGATGTACATGAACACATGCGATTGATTCCGTTCCTGGCTCAAGTTCAATGCACGCTGCAGGCGCCGCTCCAGCTCCGCTCGATTAACCAAATTAGTTAGCGGATCATAACTGGAAATATAATTTAAAGCGTCTTCAGCCTCGGCACGAGCGGCTCTGGATTTGGCTTCGTTTAACTCTCTTTCAATCGCAGGAATAAGACGAGCCATGTTGTCTTTCATAATATAATCCTGCGCACCGGCTTTCATCGCCGCAATGGCTGCCTTTTCCGGAATCAAGCCAGATACGATAATCACAGGTATATCCACACCCATATCTTTGACGGTGGCAATTACATCACCGGAATTAAGCTCCGGCATATAATGGTCAGTGATAATTAAATCCCAGGTGTGATTTAACAGGGAAGCTTTCAACGCGTCAATTACGCAAACTCGTTCATAATCGGGTTCGTAACCTTGGCGTTTTAGTTCTCTTACAAGAAGGAGCGTATCATTTTCAGAATCATCCACTATCAAAATACGTAGCGATGTATTCATATATGTAGTTCCCTATGACTTCGTTGTTATAGTTGAGGTGCTTGATTTAATACTAGCCAATAAAGCCCCAGTTGTCTTACGGCTTCAATAAATTGCTCAAAATCGACAGGCTTTCTTATATAACTGTTTACGCCTAACTCATAACCGGAAATAATATCGCTCTGTTCATTGGACGAAGTTAGAATAACAACGGGCAATAATTTAGTACGATCGTTCGCTCGTATGCGTTTAAGCACTTCCAGGCCGTCCACTTTCGGCAACTTTAAATCCAGTAAAATTAATTCCGGTAGATGTTCCGGTACGCGATTATTATAACTGCCTTCGCAAAATAAAAAATCCAGAGCTTCCACCCCGTCCCTGGCCACAACCACTTCATTTAGCAAGTTATTTTTCTTAAGTGCACGTAGAGTTAGTGTAACGTCATCCGGATTATCCTCCACCAGGAGGATGGTCTTATCTGACATTCATCCGCTCCTTTACTATAGGCTATTAATCCCATAGAGGTTAAATTATAGCCCGTAAGTTAACAGATTGCCTAAAAGATTTATTTGTAACGATATCTATCTTATTTAACTACAGTATTTAATCGGCGATTTCAGCTCTACGTGCGATTTATAGTTTTAGATATATTGATCGCTGTAACTACGTAGTTTACTCGAATGACATAACTAATACAGGCTCTCTGTTAGTTATAACAACGCTGATGACCGTTATCCGTTTACTCGATGACGCCAACTGATGTCACGAGTGGTTTATTTGTCAACTCGCACTCTCAATGAGGTATGGTTAACTCAAAACAAGCCCCTATTTCCAGGTTAG
>NZ_CDLKIE010000239.1:0-3559 GCF_975902315.1 Kaarinaea lacus
AATTTGCTGGTAGGACTTTTTCCGGAAGAGAAGCGGGGTTTTCTTATGGCCTCGGTGCCAATTATAGAATTAGCAGGCATTTCGCTATCAACGGTGATTATATACAGTATCTTGATAAAAGTGATATGAAACTTGGCGCATACTCACTTGGCCTCACCTATTACATGTTTAGCAAACATAAACACTAACAAAATTAACTTGCTGGCAAATTCTCTCATTTCATTAGATATTGATCGCGGCGCGCATCCCCACTCCTACCAGGCATAGATTTTCATTCTTTGCATGAGCGCACGGGCAGGACACGATAATCTTACATATAAAAAAATCCCGCTGGACCGAAGTTCAGCGGGATTTCTATTTATTTATGACTACTTAAGTTTTTAACTTAGAAAGTAGCCAGCAACTCTAAACGTGCAGTGGTGCCATCACCTTCGCCCACAGCGGGGGTAAATGGAACAGGCGACTGGTTTGGATCATCGTTGAAACGAATCTCGGCATTGGCAAATAAGTTTTCCGAAATGCTGTACAGGCCAGCAACTGTAATAGAACTGGTGTCGTCAACGCCAGTGACATCATATTTAACAAAGTCATAACGGCCTGTAAGAGAGAATTTATTGTTAAACTGATAATTAGCCATTAGCATGAAACCGCTATCGACTTGTTCATCAGCTATCAATATTTCGCCACCGAATAGCCAGTTATTCCATTTGTATTTTGCGAAAATATCAAAAATATCACCAACACTTGCAGGATTGCCACCAACTGCCGTTGGTGATTCTTGTGTAATTAAACCAAGTACAATATCCAGATTTTTAACTGCAGTAACTTCAGCAGCAATTTTTACTGAGTTCTTGTCGGCGACGTCACCTAAATCATTCAAGTAACCGACAATCAGGTTTACTCCCTTGAACTGATAATTAAATTCCAGACCTTGCAGGTTATTTCCATCTTCTGAAGTGGTTGACTCCCAAATATCCCACAATTGACCGTGGGTAATTTGGTACATATCCGGCGCATCTTCACGCTCAAAGGTTAGATTGTTGTTATACACACCGCCCAGTAACGCCATCTTTTGGTCAATATCCCATTTCAGAAAGATCTGTTCTAAACGTGCTGAATCATTGCCTGAACTACCAGGATTAACATCCGCATCAAAGCGCATCATGATGCCTTCTTTTAATTTACTTTCGACATCAAGTTCACCCGAAGTATCGAAGCGACCTTCCGCACCGTTCTTACCGACGTCGGTGCCATCGGAAAGCGTCCATATAAAATCTACGAATCCAGATGGCGTAATATCAATAGCCATGGCTGCTGGCGTAACTGTTAGCGCACTAAACGCGAGTGAACTTGCTACCAGGATTTTCTTCATTGATTCATTCCTCTTGTTATTCGTTCCTATGATACTTGTCTTGGTAAAATCGGTTTTTACTTGGCGATCATGACGTTCCTACCTGTATACAGCTAGTGGCTTCCCAATCGTCATGCCCTAATTTGAGGCAAAATTGTATCGCACACGACCAAAAACGTCTCTAATTCCACTGAGATTTTTCGAATTAATTCACATTTCACCAAAATGTGTTCGTTTGATGAAACCGATCTGAGGCTGATTTGGCAAAATTTGTATAAATTCTGTGCACCAGTTGGCACTTAATGTCTACGGGTAATTTAAGTTGTATTGTCATTGCGCCGACTAATTACACTAACTATTCTTATAACTTATTATTTTTACATTAAAATGGAACTCGTGCTATGAAAAAACTTCACTCCCTCATTCTTTCTGCGGCATTAATAGCTTCTTCTTTTATGGTGACATCCGTATACGCGGACAATGGTTTCTATGTTGGTGGTAGTGTCGGAAACTCTTCGATTTCCACAAAACCTGATACCAATATCGACATAAATTCTGATGATACTGGCTACAAGGTTTTTGGTGGATTTAAATTTACTATCTTCGCCGTTGAAGGTGGGTATGTAGATTTTGGAAAAGTCGAAAATGCCGGTGACAGTGTTGAGCTTTCCGGTTGGGACTTATTTGGCCTGGTTAATCTGGGCATTGGACCAATCGATTTATTTGGAAAGTTAGGTGTATTTGCATGGGATGCAGATGCGCTAACATCAGGCAACAAAGTCAGTGATGATGGTACCGATCCAGTAGTTGGAATTGGTGCTGGTGTCACTTTAGGTTCATTCAGCGTACGCGCCGAATACGAATACTTTGACATATCGGACTTCGATGAAGTATCAATGATATCGCTTGGTGTCGCCTATATTTTCTAATAAATAAAACAACTATGTCAGTCATTGCGCACCTCAGAGCAAGTCTGCCGCAAATATAAAAAAGGCGGGATTCATTCCCGCCTTTTTTATTTGTAAATTAAAAAACAATAGTTATTCAACCGGCAACTGTCTTCCCGCGGTAAAGATAGTTTTAATTCCTTCCCTGGAAATAATTGCCATGGAGATCGCAACTTTATCTTCAATTGGTATGGCCGACATAGTAGCCATCGCCAATATCTCTGCAACTCCTTCGTTATTTAACGTAACTTTAAAAATTGTGGTTCGATTAAAATACTGAGTGTTCTTACCGAACACTACGATGTTGGCATCAAAATCAACCTCTGGCACGGGAGTGCCAGGAGAAAAAATTTCCCATACTTTTTTAAACGTATCAGCATCACCAAAGTAGCCCGCGGGAAGTAACTCCTGACCTTTAGGAAATACATTTAATTTGTCTACCGGAAACACCCCGCTCCAGTTTTGAATAATTTTAATATCGTTAAATTCCTCTTTATTTTTTCCTTCCTTGATTATCGTACCTTCCGGCGTCGTTGAGACACAGGCAACTAAATTAGTTATTAAAAATAGGAAAATAATTTTATATAGATACTTCATAGCCGTTTATAACCTGTCACTTATTAATAAATAAAATAAACTATTGGCGATACTGGCTCGGTGACACTCCATGCCAGCGTTTAAAGGCTCTTGAAAAATTAGCAGGATCTGAAAACCCCAACAAGTAAGTTATTTCATTAATAGACAACCGTGAGTTTTCAATATATTGCTCTGCCAATTCCTGGCGCGTTTGATTCAGCAGTTCTTTAAAGCTACTACCCTCTTCTTTCAACTTCCGTTGCATGCTTCGTACGCTTAGATTAAGAATCTCTGCAATCTTTTCTTCATTGACCGAACCCGAAGGTAACAGTTCGGTTATTTTTGCCTTTGTTCTAATGCCTATTGATGCACCATCCAGATGTGAAAGATATTCATCGATCACTTTGTCATTAGCACGTGCCAGCTCAATATTGGAAGCGGGCAAATGTTTTTGCAATGCGGAATTTTCAAAATAGATCGCAATTTCATCAGAGCTATACTCAATCGGAGCGCGGAAAAATGCATTCAAACGCTCACAGCAAGTTACTGATGGCTCTGGTCGCCGGGTTCTGATTTTCACGGGATCAAGATCTCTACCATAATTTAAACGGCACATATGTACCAGAACCGCCAGGGATGCATCATAAGCAGCTACTGAACCCTGATAGGATTGCAGTGACGTTCC
>NZ_CDLKIE010000240.1:0-32907 GCF_975902315.1 Kaarinaea lacus
ACGGATAAATCCACGCGGGGTTTTTTGTCACTAATCATTTAAAAATTAATCTGGCGGATTCAATAAATGAACATATTACGGCTGTTGATAGTGGGTGTTGTTGCGCTGGCGCTTTCCGCGTGTGGTAAAGAAGAATCTGGAGTGACGGCGCCGAGCAACAAGTCGAAAAGTGCAGCGCCAACGACGAGTCAAAGCGCTTCAGGCACGCAGTGGATAAGAGGCTGGCGAGATGCGAGTATGTTGCAGGGTCCACGCGCAGGCGCAGCAACTGTTGTAGTTAATGGCTATATCTATGTCATAGGCGGTGTCAATGGACGTCATTTTGTTCGCCTGAGTGAATACGCGAAAATTAATGATGACGGTAGTCTCAGTCCCTGGAAAGAAACTTCCCTTTTAAATGAAGAGCGTGGATTTATCGATGCTGTTGCCAGGGACGGTTATATTTATGTGGTTGGCGGTGGTAATGGCCCAAATGGGAAAAATTTGTTACGTACCGTTGAGAGAGCCAGGGTGAATGAAGATGGTAGTTTAAGTCCCTGGCAAACCATGCAGTCAGGAATGGTTATGCCGCGTCGTTGTTCCAAGACTGTCGTTAAAGGCAAATATATTTATGCGTTGGGTGGTTTTGCCGGTGCATTGCTGGATAACGTGGAGCGCGCAGAGATTTTATCAAATGGTGATTTAGGGCCGTGGACAATCGAAAATGCGGCGATGACAATTCCACGCTACGTTAATTCAGTCAAAGCTTCGCATGGTAATACTTATGTTATAGGTGGGCACGATCAAACGAAGGGAGTGGGGATTACTGATGTTGAATGGGCCATACCCAGTGAACAGGGCGGTGTTAAAGACTGGAAAGCAACCAGCAACATGCAGGTAGGGCGTTATGGCCTGGCAAGTGCAGGCCACGGAAACTCAGTGTACGCAATTGGCGGCTTAACCGGCCTGGAATATCTTAACAGTATTGAAGTTGCTGATATTCAGGATAACGGTGAGCTATCTCCCTGGCGGTTTACCACACCATTATCGGAGCCGCGTGCTACCTTTAGTGTTGTGGTTTACAAAGACTGGATTTATATAATTGGTGGGACTAACCAGGATCGGTATTTAAATACCGTAGAGTATGCCTCCTTTGATGAAAGTAATGATATTGGCTTTATGGGAACGCAACAGGATGCACAGACCTATCAAGCTAAACTGGATCAATTAAAAGCAGCCAAACCTCGATTACCGAATTACGGTACGGTGAAAGCTGTGCAACATGCCTCGATGTACAGTTATATCCAGATCGTCAATGAACAGGGAATGTTGTGGTTAGCTGGACCTAAAACAGAGCTAAAGCTAAATGACAAGATTCGATTTAGTAAAGGTGTCTCTATGTCAAACTTTTATAGCAAAGAATTGCAGCGATCATTTCCACAGGTAATATTTGTCAGCAAGATCGAAAAGGAATAACGTTTAGATATTATGCTTGCCTATACGCTGGCAAATATCATACTGATCGTTCATTTTTTATTTATATTATTTGCGCTGCTAGGCGGCCTATTTTTGCTTCGCTATCGCTGGGTCGCATGGCTACATGTACCAGCTTTCATTTGGGCGGCACTGATCAGTTTTGCTGGCTGGGTTTGTCCATTAACACCCTGGGAAGTCGCTTTACGTAAAGCAGCGGGAGAGGACGGCTACGCAGGCGGCTTTATTGAACAGTACATAACACCTGTCATTTATCCAGAAGGCTATACGCGAGAATTTGCTATAACAGCCGGCATAACAGTCCTGCTTGTTAATCTACTAATTTATGGCGCAGTCATTTATAGAACAAGAATACAGCGTAAGTCTTAGTTACCGGGTTTTCGGTTGGTGGTAATAACCAGGGCTATTCCCCCTAATATAGCCATACTGGCCAAGCTTAATCGCATGGTCAGTGGTTCTGCCATGAATATAACTCCTCCAAGCGCCGCTATCATGGGTACTGATAATTGAACTGCTGCTGCACTGCTTGGTTTTAAATAAGGCAGTGCAGCATACCAGATAACATATCCTACACCAGACGCTAGAGCGCCGGATAAAACTGCCAGCAATACTCCCGATAATTGTAGCTCCATGGCGTCAATAAACATTAGGCTCGTTATAATCGTCAGCGGCACTGTGCCAACAAAATTCCAGGTGGTTGCGGCAACAGGATTTGTTACACCTTTACCGCGCAGGGAATAAATGCCCCAGGCAAGTCCGGCAGTTCCCATTAAAATGGTGCCAGTCACTGAGGGTGCGGTGACGCCAGGTGAAACCAGGTATGCCAGTCCGCTGCATGCAATCAGAATTCCCAGCCAGGCTGCGAATTTTGGACGGTCACCTTGCAACACGCCAAATATAATCATGGTTAATTGTACGGTACCAAAGAGAATCAGTGCGCCAGTACCGGTGCTTAATTGTATATAGGCAAAGGAAAAACAAATTGCATATATAAACAATGAGACACTGGCTTTGATGTCGAATGATAATGTTTTCCTAAGCGAGGAATCTCGCAAGACGAGGATGAGTGCGAGCACAATAGCGCCGCTGACTAAACGAATCGTGGTAAAGGACGCTGCATCAATGAGCTGTTCGCCGAGGGCCATTCGGCAAAGAATGGAATTAGCGGCGAAAGCTAACATCGCGAGAAGTGTTAGCAATACAGGTTTCATGTAAGCGCCTTGATATTTATATCTGGTTAAATAGCAGCTCTATATAGTTCTTGAATTGAGTGAGCTGTTTAACCATTGTTTTTGGGTCGGCAACCATCTTTGCAACTATTAGTCCGCCCTCAAATACAGAGAGCAGCATGTCAACTAAGGTCGACGGTTCTACATCGAGCTTAGCGGGATATTTTTCCAATGCAATACGAAACTTGTCATCGAGTACGCGGTGCCATTCGTCAAACCCATTGGTCACCAGGCACTTGGTGTCAACATCAAACTCTTCAAATTGATAGACAAAGCTTGCGACTAAACAGCCAGGTGCTTCATCAAGGCCATCAAATATATCAATCATCAAGCCCAGGAAAATCAGAAGTTGTTGCAGGGGATCACGGTGTAGTTTTTCAGCCTTTGCTATAAGGGAATACAGTAAATCATCATCACGCTTTACATATCTTTCAACCAGGTTTTGGGCCAGTTCGGCTTTGCTTTTAAAGTGATAGAAGAATGCACCCTTAGTGATGCCGGTTTTTTCCAGAATCTGGTCAATAGACGTTGCGCCGTAACCATGATCAAGCACCAGGGCTTCCGCGGCATCCAGGATTTTTTCTTTGGTTAAATTTCCATCTCTTGGCATCGGGTAGGTTTCCGCTAACAAACTACACAAAGTATATTACCGACCGATTGGTTTAACAACCGCTATACGCTAAATTATAAATAAATATTTAAATTCAACAATATACAGAATATATGCTAAATATTTCATATTTTCCTTGTTTTTACATACCATTCGGTCTATAAATAAAACATACCAACTGGTTGGTATAATTAACCAAGGGAGGATGAAAAAATGACAGCAGCAGAATCTATGACAATGGTGTACAACCAGGGAAAGGCCGAGGCATTTGCGGATCGCCTGGTGAACGCCCTCAACGAAGGTGCTTTGTGTTTGATGACGTCAATTGGGCATCGCACCGGTTTATTTGATGTTATGGCCAAACTTTCACCATCGACGAGTGATGCAATCGCAGAACGGGCCGGTCTCAACGAACGATATGTGCGCGAGTGGTTGGGGACTATGACCACCAGCGGGGTAGTGGAGTATAACCACGAAAATCGGACTTACGCTTTGCCCGAAGAACATGCTTCGTATTTAACACGGGATGCGACTCCGGAAAACATTGCCGTATTCGCCCAATACATCCCACTGTTGGGTACAGTAGAAGATGATATCGTGCATTGCTTTAAAGAAGGTGGCGGGGTTCCGTACTCCCGCTACACCCGATTTCATGAAGTTATGGCAGAAGATAGCGGTCAAACGGTTTTGTCATCGCTGTTTGAACATATTATTCCTTTATTGCCCAATTTTGAACAAAAGCTGGAACAGGGAATTCGTGTCCTTGATGTAGGGTGTGGCAGTGGTCGCGCTATGAACCTGTTGGCGAAGAGATATCCAAACAGTGAGTTTGTGGGAATAGACCTGTCAATCGAAGCCATCAATAGCGCCCAACGAGAGGCCCGCGAAAAAGGTCTGAACAATGTTAAGTTCTTTGCGAAAGATTTAACTCGCTTTGATGAAGATGCGAATTCAGAACAGTATGATCTGGTGACAACCTTTGATGCTGTACATGACCAGGCAAAACCGCTTGCTGTTTTAAAGGGAATTTACCGTTCACTTAAAGCAGATGGAATTTATCTAATGCAGGATATCCATAGTTCCAGTCATGTACATAACAATGCGGATCATCCTATTGGCCCGTTGTTGTACACGATTTCCTGTATGCACTGTATGACAGTTTCTTTGGCGCAAGGCGGCGATGGTTTGGGTGCCATGTGGGGTCAGGAAAAGGCTAAAGAATTATTAGTAGAAGCAGGATTTAGCAATATTCAAATTCATCAATTAGATCACGATTTTCAGAATGACTATTACGTAGTGAAAAAGTGACATTGTATGATGAGAGCAATGACTACAAATTATATAGTATCAAATAGTCTATTATTCCCTTACGTAAAAGAGGCCGGTGCTCTAATGAAGATCGCCGGCCCTCTGATTCTAGCGTCCTTAGTCAGTATGGGAATTTCCATTACCGATGTAGTAATGATGGGCTGGTTGAGTTCAGATGCGCTGGCCGCGGGTGCTGCAGTTAGCGATTACTATTCTGTGTTCTTTTACCTGACAGCTGGAATTATTGCGGCTATCGCGCCAATAATTTCTCAAACACTTGGCGCAAGGCAATCCTATAAAGTACGCAGCGTTACACAGCAGGGATTCATGATGGCCATGGTACTCACCATACCGGGAGCCACTATGGTATGGAATGCCGATGTTATGCTGCATTGGTTAGGCATAGAGATGTACATCGTGGAAATGGGTAAACCGTATGCCCGTATGATGGCGATGACTTATTTTGCCATGATGGCGGTAAATGTATGTCACTACTTTCTATCCGCGCATGGGAAGACCAGGATTATCCTGTTTATCACCGCTACAGCATTACCCATAAATGCATTGGGCAATTATGCCCTGATATTTGGCAATTTTGGGTTGCCAGAGCTTGGTTTGTTGGGTGCCGGTTTAGCTTCCTTGTTATCAGCCAGTTATATATTTTTTATGATGTTGTTTTACACAAGTCACCATCCAGTGTTGAAACGATATCGATTGCTTGCGAAGCCTTTTAGCCATAAACACAATTATGTGCCTGAAATTTTACGTGTTGGTACGCCTATCGGGATATCTAACCTGGGTGAAATGGGGGTATTTCTATTTGCCACTGTTACAATGGGTGTATTCGGCGCGGAAGTACTTGCAGCGCATACCATCGCCTTGCGGTTGGCTGGCGTGTTATACGCATTTCCTATGGGGATGGCTCAGGCTGCGACGGTGCGCGTAGGCTATGCTATTGGCGAAAAGAGCCGTGAGTCGATTTTTCGCATTATGAAAGCTGCCCTGGTTCTTTCCGTTGCTTCAGGCCTGGTTTTTCTAGCCGGTACTTTGTTGCTTAACACCCAAATAGTAGGCTGGTTTTTAAATAATCAGTCTGTGGTAGCGATCCAGACGCAAGCTACTATGTTTTTAATATTACTCGCCATTATTCAGCCTTTTGATGGTGTAGGGTGTGTTGGTGCAGGAATTTTAAGAGGCTTCAAAGATACCCAGGTACCCATGTACTTTTCCATGTTGGCATTTTGGGGGATTGGATTTATTGGCGGCTGGTCCCTGGCGTTTCTTGCGGGTATGCAAGGTATGGGAATCTGGCTTGGGCTTGCTGGTTCAGCTATTGCTTATAGCTTGTTTATTGGTTTGCGATTGTACTGGTTTTTGCTAAATAACCAGGCGCATGCGAGGTTAGCATATGCAAATGTTTAAACAGATTAAATTTCAAAAATCTAGTTTATCGTGCTTTGACGGTAGTCAATGAGAATATTAGGCCCGGGTGAATACTATATATTAAATTCATCAGGACTCGAGGCAATGAAATCCACCTCCACCGCTTTTCAAGACAGTACAGAAATACCAGTGATGTATACCTGCGAAGGGGATGATATATCTCCACCGCTAACCTGGAGAGATGTGCCCGAAAATACCCAAAGTCTGGTGCTTATCGTAGATGATCCGGACGCTCCCGATCCGGAAGCACCTAAAATGACCTGGGTTCATTGGGTGCTATATAACATTCCTCCGGATACTAGTGAACTTCCGCAAGCAATAAGTTCTGATGGTCTTCCTTCTGGTACACTTGAAGGTGTCAACGATTGGCGTCGTACAGGCTATGGCGGTCCCTGTCCGCCTATTGGCAGTCATCGTTATTTTTTCAAGCTATATGCATTGGATATATTGCTACCCGATCTGAAACACCCAACGAAAGCGCAGGTGGAAGAGCTAATGCAGGGACATATTATCGAAGAAACCGCCCTGATAGGGACCTATAAAAAGCGCCATTAGTTACTGACACCAAGCCCTCTCTGAAGGCATAATAAAAGCCTGTCCATTTATTAATGCCTAATTAAAGAATGAAAATTGCTTATTGCGGATATGATTTTTTTCATGCCTGCCTGGAAGAACTCTTGTTAGGTGGTATGGATGTTTATCGCGTATTCACAGTCCCATGTGACAACCGGGTTAATTTTAATAAATATGTTTACCAGCTGTGTGAAAAAAATAATATTTCAGTTAGTGAAGAACGAATTACTGAAGGCACTATTGAACAGCTTCAACTGGAGGGTTGTGAGCTGTTAATTGTGGCAGCCTATAATTATAAAATCCCATCACTTACCGCAACGAGAATCAAAGGTATAAATATACACCCTACATTGTTACCAATAGGCCGTGGTGTCTGGCCGTTACCCTGGACTATTTTGACTGATCAAAAGCAAAGTGGAGTAAGTGTTCATAAAATAATCGAAGAATATGATGCCGGCGATATTTTGATGCAGCGAAGATTTCCAATTGCACCTGATGAGCGGTTGGAATCCCTGTCTGCCAAAGTGCAACTACTAGCAAGGGATATGATATCGGACGTTGTATTAAACTTTGAGCACTATTGGGAAGCTGCAGTGGCTCAAGCAGGTGAAGTAAGTCTATGGAATTATCCAGCGAAAGAGCAGCGAACTTTAAGTTGGGATAAAAACGTCGGTGAACTGGATCGAATTTGTCGTGCTTTTGGAAAATTTGGTTGTTTTGCCACATTTGAAAACAAGAACTGGATAGTCTACGGATTGAGTGCCTGGGAACAATCACACAATTACATAATAGGCCGTGTAGTGCATAAGACTAATACTGAAATGATAGTAGCGGCGCGTGACGGTTTGGTAAGCCTGCTATATTTTGGGCCAGATGCGGAGTAGGTGGCTAATGGAAATTTTTTCTGCCTTTGAGGAATCTGTCAGGCATGTTTGATCCGGTTGGAATTATCGTGGCAATAGTCGTAGCAATTTTTGGTTATCGATATGCGGCTAAAAAACAGGAGTCAAGAACCCTTGATGGTCATGTGATAAAAAAACTTGAGGAATCCGGGTTTGATACTACTACAGAGCATGAGCTTGAGTTCTGGTTTTATGCAGATGATGCGACCGCTGTAACGAATCTCGCCGAAGAATTAAAAAACCACATGTCCCACGTACATATCTCGGATACAGAACAAGATCCAAGGTTTGTAATTCGTGCGTCAAAAGCTATGGTACCCGAGTTATCTGAATTGCAGAATTTAAGGAAAGATTTTAAGGGGCTTGCGAAAAAACATAATGCAGTGTACGACGGCTGGGGTTGTAGCATCGAGTAAGCTTGGCACGCTAGTTTATATAGTCGTTTTTGCATTCCAGGCTACTAATCAGTCGTCTACCTTTATTTGTCTAATGAGCTGGCTCTTCTTAACGATGTAAATGCAGATAATTCCCAAGGCCGAAACGCGATTACCAATCCGGCATTTCGCCTTTTTTCGACGGGAAAACTTAAATCTTCATCCAGGATAGACGAGAATTCCTTGGCTATATCATCCAGCTTTTTCAACAGGTGTTCAGTAGAGTTGCGTGAAAGCATGCCAGTCAAAAACAGGCGCAGCTCATTTTCTTTGTCAAAGCTGGCGTTAAAGAATTCACGTTCTATATGCGCTCGGAAATAGTGTTCGATTGGACCGTTGGGCAGCCAGCGAAAGTCAGGTTGAATTAGCAGCTTAAATCTATTGCCTGGAAGCAGCTCTATTATTTTTAATGTATCAAGTTTCGCCAACAGAACGACACACTCTGGAACGGATATATCATATTGATCGACTATATCTTCCATTCGCCAGTGGTTTCGAACGCACACAGCCACAAGCATGAGCTTTGTATTATTAACTAATTCTTTTTCCTGCGTCTCTGTTAAATGCGATATTCGATTTTTTAACTCGTCCACCATTCTGACAAGATCACTGAAGTCGATTTTAATAAGCTGGCAAATTGCTTCCAGGCGCTTTAATGTAAAGTTGTTTGTCGCAAACATACGTTTGATACTCGCCTCACTTAATCCCAGTTCATGAGCAACATAGCTATAAGTTTTACCTTCGTTTTTTAATGCTTTTTTGAGTGCTTGCACTAATGAAGCTATTTGCCCCATCATGACCTCCTGATCAATAAATCAACAAACCGTAAAATAGTATAAATAATTAATACTGAAGTGGTCGCTATATACTACATATTTCTTAATAGTTGTAAATAAAGATACCCAGTGCCAATCTTGTATTACCCATAGGCAATACATAACAACTAGGAGGAACCACAATGAAAATACATATAGCCATTGGCTTTCTAACATTATTTTCGGTCTTTACGGCTCAATCAGCCCTGGCGCAAGGTAGTACACAACACTCGGGCAAGGCGCTGGAAAACGGTGTCAACTCAATAGGTCATTCCGTAGCAGCGGGTGGGAAACTGGTCTCCGGAACCATTGCTATTCCGTTAAAGGCGGCTGGAGAAGTCGGTAAAGCTAGCGGTCAGGCGGGAAAGGAAATGTGGGATAACGCAACGGGAACCAGTGGCGATCCACTACCGATTACGGACGAGACGGTTACCGCGGGACCGCCACCGGCAAAAGCGATGCAGGTTGAAGGAGATGAGATATGAAAACAATCATCAAGCTTCTATTTAGCGTATTAGTGTTAACTGTTGTAATGACTGCTGGCGCTCTTGCCAGCAGTCAGGCGAACAGCGAGCCAAATTTCGAACCAGCAAAAATTGCTTCGTTTGCTAAACAGGTTGAAAAGGAACTCGCAGCGAAAGGGGTTCGTGTATTTATTATTGCGCGAGTAGGTCGGCCAGCTAGCGAACTACCAGATGGAATTAATTTTACGCATACCGCATTTGCTGTTTACTCATCGATAATAACCGAAGATGGTTCAACAGTACCCGGGTATGCTATATACAACTTGTATCAACGTGACGACGAACCAAATATCAGTGACCTGGTAGTTGATTATCCTATCGATTTTTTTATGGGGGCGCATGAATTACGTGCGGGCATTATAATTCCAAAACCTGAGTTACAGCGCAGATTGCTAAGAGTAATTGATTCTGATATCTACAAAACGCTACATAATCCTAGTTATTCAGCGCTTGCAAATCCCTACAATCAAAAATTTCAAAATTGTACGGAACATACACTGGATGTGATCAATGCTGCTATTTATGATACTAGTGATCGTAACCAACTAAAGGCAAACATCCGGCAATATTATAAAGCACAAAATGTGAATCTGAATCCATTGAAGCTATTGATGGGTGCCTTATTCATTCCCGATATTGCACTCAGTGACCAAGACGAGAAAATCCATACATCGACATTTACAACTATAGCCAGTTACCTGGCTGAGAATAAGCTTGTTGAAGAGCATTTTGTTATTACAGCAAACTAATTTAACTGACTAAAGGGCCCACTCCCTGGGCCCTTATTCTATTGTATAAGCGTGATTGATTAGGCGGCTTTAGGTAGTTCCAGTTTATCTTTTGCGACTTTGTTTAAAATACGATCATCAAATTCCTTCAGCGCTAGTTCAAAATCAATGCCTAAGAATTTTGCCACAGTACGAACAGCATTTTCGTGTTGTGCTGACCAGGGATACTGATCCAGTAGTTTCTCCATCTCCATTGTTCATCCTCCTTAATTTCCAATAGTTATCTACGATAGCGTCAGAGCTTTTACAAGTTGATTGACCTTAGCCCGCTGCGTATTTCTGGGCACCATATCAACATATCGAAATTGGATTACCAATGACTTACTGCACACTGAATAAGTAATTTTTCACGCTTTGTATTTTTTTTACCTTAAGGATATTATTGATAAAACTGAATATAGAATAATGTTTGAGCAGTAAAATCAGTAGCTGAGGTGGTTATGCTAAAACTAAAAATAAGCGTCCTGTTAGTTCTTGTTATTGCCGGGTGTGGAACTACGCGAGATGAAGTGATTGATTTAGAACAGGATAATAGAGCCAGTATTCAAACATCGCATGCTTTTTTGATCTTTGATCAGGAACAAAACATTTTAATTCCAAGAGCTTCAAATAGTAGATCGCCGGCGCCACCCTATAATACAGCGGGTTCAATGTTTGATCCTTTGGGCTATGCCCTTGGCGTAGCCATTGGTAATGCGATCGGCAGCTGGATTGTCGGTGAAGATGATGCTCCCCAATACCGCGAGCTCCCTGATTCCAGGCTTGCGTTTACACAAGAACAGAATTTTTTGCCATTGTACGAAAGGCAGTTCAAGAAAGTAGTGAATGGTAGTCAATCATTGATTACTGAATACGATTTGTTAGCCAGCAACATTAAAAAAGATAAGCTAGGCGCAAAAATTGCGAGTATAAAACAAGATAGCTCGTTGGTAATCAGGACAAAATACTTTTTTTCCACAGACTATCGACGTATCTATGTTAATACCCATGCTATTTTGACACGGGCCGAAAATGAGTCTGAGCCGATTTACCAAAATAATTTTTTATATGTGTCTTACGCGGTAGGAAAAAAAGATATGTCTATGGATGACGTTATTCGTGAATGGTCGGAAAGTGATAGTAAACGATTTAGAATGGTCATGTCTCAGGGAATAAAGGAAAATTTCCGTATGATAAATATGGCGCTACTGGATAAAGGTGCAACGTTAAGCGACCAGCAATCAGCAAATGATCATATTCTATTTTGGAATCCTGAAGGCAGGCGCGTGGAAATATCGGGCGCATTTGTGGCGAAAGATGATTACAGGCGTGTCCTAAAATCAGTTAAAGGGAACTACTATTCTGTAGACAATCCTAACCGTTATCGTGCTGATCTGGAAAAGTATCTTGAAAACCAATATCGATCTTCATTGTAATAAAACAGTACAGTAATTAAAAATGGATACTAGTTTTTAAGATAGTGGGTAAATCCCAGCATCCAGGTGTCTAATTCACCCTCGTCACCCAGATCAATAATTCTAATCCATTTAAACGACAGGGCTGTTGTATCATTTCCGTAGAGGTCAATTCCCGCGCCGTAGCTCATGTCATCGAAGTTTTCAGAATCATCGATATTTAAGAATGCTATATTACTCGTTAACTCAACATCGCTTCGCAAGTAGGTGTAACCTCCTATCGCAAACAAAGTGAACGTGTCAAATCGGACATTCCCACGTAAGTAAATTGATCCATAATAAGCAGTACTCTGTATTGAAAGTGTATTTCCACCGCTTGATTCGTCGAGTGAGGCATACGCGATACCTAGTTGAGATTCCACGGCAATAAATTTATGTAAGTCGTACCCTATTTGAAATGATCCACCTAAACCGTCTTCTTTATCTATCATTTCAAGATAACTTCCCCCGTTGATCCCGAGATAGAATTTATTGCGATCATCGCGAGTTTCACTGGCGTTTGCTGAAGAAAAGCTAATAAAAAACGTCGCGCATATTATTATTTTAAATAAACGCATGGAACACCGACTCCTTAGTTAATTTGCTAAAGCCATCCTAAATGTATCAAATTTACTCAAGTCTGTATATTCTTTTAACAGATCTATCTTCCAATAAGTTATCACGTGAACCACGCTTATTCTAGTTATTAAAAATGTTGTTACTGCAAGTTTCAATCAAGTTGAAAGCATGAATGCGCGCTATCATAATTTTTATATTAGATATTGTGTGATTATCAGACCTGATTAAGAATTTGTCCTCGGTACTTGTAAAGTTGTTGTCGGCAATGTTAGCTGGAACCAAAATCTGTGCTTAGTTGATGCGCTATATGCAGGCGAGCATCCTGGTAACTATTATCTTGAAGAAAATGCAGTAGCGTAATTTATTGTTCGCAAGTAATAATAAATGCATCGTAATAATATAGGTTGCCTGTAGTGAGAACTAAAGAGCTTTCAATCTGTTCACAGAGGAATGCCAGACGGAGTTCCAATTCGAACAATCAAAGGTTTGCTGGTATTACAGTTAAACTATCCGGGCTCTGGATTCTCATTAGCGAGTTGCGTGAGTTATTAGGGATCACGAAAGCTAGTCATTATATTAATATAAATCAACTGGTTAGAAGGGGTTGGCATGGTTCGATTATAAATCCTGACTTTACAGTATTAACAAATACTAATATACTAGCGACAGTTTTTATCCCTATCTGGAGGCAGATTACATGACTATCGAACGTTTCGTACTCGCATTTGCAGGCTTTATGATTGTAACTAGCGTTGTATTGTCACAGGTGCATTCAATTTATTGGCTGGGTTTTACAGCATTTATTGGCTTAAACATGTTTCAAAGCGCGTTTACCGGCTTCTGTCCTTTGGCGAAGATTTTAAAATCATTCGGTCGTAAAACTGGGCCAGCATTTAGCTAGAAATATCTGGAAATAAACATCGTAGTACAAAAAAGGCGTTAACCAACGCCTTTTTTATTTTTTAACCTTGCTATTATTAGTAGATGTATTGAAGACAAGTTCAACTTATTATTAAAAATCACAAATGAAGAATCAATCTTTTGTTTGCCCTCTTTGGTTAGTTCGTCTCTTTCCTTTCATTCGCTGGTGGAATAGAGTGGATGCTCAATCATTCCGAAGCGATGTAGCAGCGGGATTGATTGGAGCAATAGTAGTTTTACCCCAGGGTGTTGCGTTTGCAGCAATTGCGGGCATGCCTCCGGAATATGGTCTATATGCTGGCATGCTACCCGCAATCATCGCGGCGTTGTGGGGTTCTTCATGGCACCTGGTTTCTGGGCCTACTACCGCTGCATCAATAGTGTTGTTCTCCGCAATCAGCAACTATGCAGAACCAGGCTCTGTTGAATATGTAAGACTGGTTCTTACTTTAACCTTCATGGTTGGAGTTATTCAAATAGCAATGGGCCTGGCAAGACTGGGTACTCTAGTTAATTTTATCTCTCATTCGGTAATCATAGGTTTTACTGCTGGTGCAGCTATCCTGATTGCGGCAAATCAACTCAAACATTTTTTTGGCATTGATATCCCGCGCGGCGCGCATTTTTATGAGGTGATTTTTGGTTGGATTGCACATTTTGACGAAATTAATATTTACATAACGGTGATAGGTCTCGTAACTCTCATTACAGGTATTCTAAGTAAAAAGCTTTTGCCCAAGATCCCTTATATGATTGTTGCCATGCTGGTTGGCAGCGTGCTGTCAGTAATACTGAATGAGATTTTTGGTAAGGATGCAACAAGTATTGTGACGGTGGGTGCATTGCCTTCTTCATTACCACCTTTATCATCGCCCGAGTTCAGTTTGTCGACCATTAAAGATCTGGCACCCGCTGCGTTGGCTGCTACTATGTTTGCTTTGGTGGAGGCCGTGTCAATTGCGCGATCGATTGCGATAAAGTCCGGACAGCATATCGATGGTAATCAGGAGTTTGTCGGGCAGGGGTTATCAAATATTGCAGGCAGTTTCTTTTCCGGTTACGTAGCCACCGGTTCCTTTAACAGAAGTGGTTTAAATTATGAGGCAGGTGCAAAAACGCCGTTGGCAGCAGTCATGGCAGGGGGAATGCTGGTAATTATTGTGTTATTAGTAGCGCCCTTTGCATCTTATTTACCTAACGCTGCTATGGCGGCAATATTGTTTCTTGTGGCCTGGGGGTTAGTTGATTTTCACCATATTAAGCGCATATTGACGCATAGTCGATCTGAATCAAGCATTCTACTTACAACATTTTTTGCCACACTATTTCTTGAGTTGGAATTTGCCATACTTTTGGGGGTCATGTTATCCCTTGTTATTTACTTAAATAGAACCTCACGGCCAAAAATATATGCTCGGGTTCCTGACCCAACTTTGCCGCATAGAAACTTTACAACAAACGCGATGCTACCTGAGTGCCCGCAATTAAAACTGATCCGTATAGACGGGTCGTTGTTTTTTGGTGCCATCAGTCATGTGCATGAAACACTGGCCACATTTGAACAGCATGACTCAAATCAAAAGAATCTATTGTTGCTGGCTCAGGGTATCAATTTTGTTGACCTGGCAGGGGCGGAGTTTATTGAAAATGAAGCCAGGCGACGGAAGAAACGGGGTGGAAAACTATTTATGTATCGTGTCAAAGAAAGTGTGTGTCATGAACTCCGTAAAGATGATGCATTGCTTGAAATTGGTGAAGAAAATATTTTCACCAGTAAAGAAGTAGCAATTAGGACCATAGTGGAGGAACATCTTGATCATTCGATTTGTGCGCAATGCGAAAAGCGTATTTTCAACGAATGTGATAAGGTGTCAAAGTTAGGAAAGGCCATTGATTTATGAGAAGTGATACTGTTTACGCAACAAACCGCTTCCTGTAATTTAGATTAATGGCCTGATAGTATGGAGTAAACCATTAACTATAAAAAGCATATTGCAGAATATTTTTAATATACTGTGGCGCTTGAAACTATAATATTGCCTTTCTTTATTTGAATAAAAATAGATTATTACGTCAGTTTTTCGCTGCTCCTGTAGTAGTACGAAGCAGAAAGTGTAATTGCTAAGATCAGAAATATAGCTGTGCTTATGCATAGGAGCGAGTAATTACGCTCCTATGTTTAGGCGGTTTAACTAATTTCCGAGTAAACTCTTTAATTTGTCCTTGGCTTTTTCCTCTTCTGCCTTCAGCTTGGCATCAGCTTCTTTCTGAAGTTTGGCTTTTTCTGCATCGACCCGTTCTTCAGCCTTAGCTTTTAGTGCGGCCAGCTCTTTATCCAGGCCCTGTTTTTTGATTTCTACTTTCGCATGATCAATGAGTTGACTCAAAATCTGGCTGGAGATTTGCGCCGGTGTGCCATTGAGGTCTGTTAACTCGAGCGTAGGAAGTTTGAGGTTATATGTCTTATCTTTCAAAGGTACAACTTTAGCATGCAATTTGGCATCCTCGAGTAAGAAACGGGTAATATGCATATTAATAGGCGCGCTTTGAGTGCGTGCTGAAGTGGAATCTTCAGAAGGGATGTCAGTACCGCCAGCCCCCAGGTTATCTTTTAACACGTTAAGGCTTCCCTGGCGATCAGCGTTAATTTCGTAAAATATCTGTGGCGCCGAGATGCTTATCAGTTCTATGGCTACCAGTTCCTTGGTGGTTTTTTCAACATCGATATCGGTTGCGATTTGACCGAGCGAGAAAGCATAGGGCAAGGAAAATCCATCAGGATTGGCTATTGTCAGGCCGTTGATGGAGGCTGAACCTTGTGTAAGCTTAATTAACACATTGTCAACTTTTACCGCAGTTTGGGTAGTTTCGCTACCGTATTTTTCAATGGCGGTTTTTACAATTGAGTCGAGGTTGGTTACCACATAATAAACTCCGCCGGCCACAACGATTATCAGTAGAATGAAAATACCTAGAATTGCTTTCTTCATTTTGGGTATTCCTGTTTATCCATGTGTATGTTAGTCATCAAGTAGTGTAACAAGTACCAGACTGGTTCAATGGTTTTCGTAGTGCAATAGTAATACAAATTCAATCAACATATTGTGAATATTCCGGGAATTTGTATGCTGACCTAAATCAACGATTAATTGTTTTCACGTAACTTGCAGGATGAAATAGCATGATTATGCCGTTGATTTTTCGGACTCGGGGTCGCTTGTCAGGCTAACCACGCGGTGGGTGATGAACATAGTCATCAATACAGACATGCCAAATACAAACAGACCAGAATGAACTTCAACACTGGCGACTGCTCCAAGCTTGACGGCTACAATAAGTATTGCTACTACCATGACATCCAGCATTGCCCAACGTCCGTATTCATGCATCAGGTGCAGAAGTTTGTTTATTGCTCGTGAATTGTTTTCCCGATTTAGCACCAGTTTATATAAAATCAGAATTTTAAGAACCGGCATCACTATGCTGAATCCGGCAACAATTACAAATAGTAAAATTTGACCTTTCTCGGCGAGCTCAAGTACAGCAGAGACAACGGAAAAGGAATTGCTAAACATAACTAGCCTGGTGATTGTCGTCATTGGTAATACCAGGCCCGCTACCAATAATCCAGTCGACAGGATAAGCAATCCAAGCAGGATATTCGCGTCTTGCTTAGGTAGTACGCGTTTTGCAGATTGTACATTACTATCCATTGCAAGCATTATCCATGACACCGAAGATCAAGTAAAAGTATAAATGTCGTTCGTTGGAAAAAGTTTTCTTTTTCGCCCTGGATAGCGTTATTGTTGAATAGTGTCGTTTTAATAATAAAGTATTAAGGTGCATGCAAGCAGCCGATGTTATCAACAATATTTTGTAGGCTGCTTGCTACTATTGCTTCTAGGTTTGGACTTGCTATTGTACTTTTAAATAGGAAAATCCCTGGCTTTGTAGCTTCGCAATTTCTACGACTCCAGATGTCACTATAGTGACTCCAGGAATTAACTTTTTCTTATCGAGGCCTATTGCCTGTCTAGTAATATCACACAACGATAAATTAATATTCTGCATGTCATGCAAAGTGATGAGTCGTGTAATTAAATCTTTGCGCAACTTCGCCTGTTCATCGTCGACTTCAAAGGGCGTTCCCTTTAACCTGTCGTGGGTCAAAAACTGGATGCCATGAGACAGAAATACGATCCGAATATCATATTCAATAAACTCATTTTCGTAGGTTGTTACCATATTAAAAATGCTGGTAAGCATGGAGCTCATACGTTGCGGATCGGCATAATCCGCATGGAAGACAACTTTGGCGGTTTCTGGCTTTTCATCAGCATGAGTTACGTTGATATCATGTATAGATAAGATTAGACCTAAGCCCAATAAGATGTACGCCAGAGGCAATACTGGCTTGTTAATGTTGATCATTTATTAATCCTCCCGGTTATTAGGATAAGTTTATTATTAGAATTTCAAGCAATAAGCTGGAGATTTTTATTTTCTGCTTATATTCTTTTTAGCAATAATTCGTGGGTGATAGATGATTAATATCAAAAAAATACCAGGAAATCATTTTTAGTTATGCGATATTTGGTAAAAATTAATTGTAATTAGTAAAATCGTATATAAAAGAAAAGGGTAGGTGGTTAGCCTGCCCTCAACAAATACACCCACGAACAAATACTTCCTATAAACCAAGGTTAAACTCAGAACGTTGTTTGCGCCCACAAAATAGCCAACTACATCGACTACCCAGTTAATGCGTAATATCAGCTTGCCTGGTCGTTGCTTTATGCAACATTTCGTCAACTATTTTTTCTGCTTCAAACCAGTCACGCAGGTGTTCGTCACCTTCGAAACCCCGTGATTGTGCCCGGTAATAAGCAGCTTCGGCAATCATTTCTTCGCGTTCTTCGGGTGTAAGTTCAGTCTCCGCGAGCTCACTCAAGGTGGTTTTGTGAGCCCGCGTTAACTTATTAGCTTTTCCTTTTGACATTATCGTTAGCCTCTTGCGCCGTTTAGCTGGATCATTCGATCTTCACTGTGCGGCGGTGTGCTTTTTTAAGTTTAGGTACAGTGACTTCCAAAACCCCATCTTTGTATTTAGCTTTGGCGTGCTCGCTATCAACGTCGACAGGAAGTGCTACCGTCCGAGTGAATGTTCCATGGCTGGTTTCACAGCGATAGTATTCACCTTTTTCTTCCTTCTCTTCGTGATGTGCCGTACCTTTGATCGTGATAGCGTTTTCTGTAACTGAAATGTCGAGTTTGTCTTTTTCAACACCGGGTACTTCAGCGCGGACTAAAACTTCTTTTTCACGATCAATGACATCTACTTTCGGTAATTTACCGCCAAAAGGTGCTTTTGTTTCAGCCCATGTGGGCCATTCCCAATGCGTAGGCCTTAGCCATCCATGAGGGAAGATATTTTCGAAATAACGGTCAAATTCTTCGAAGGGTGTTAAGGTTCGCGTGGGTTCTGATTTGAGTACTTCTTTGCTTTCCGGTTTTAGTTTGGCTACTTTGCTCATTTTTCTCACCTCCTTTTGTCCGCAGGATTTCAAATAAGCGTTGTTGACCAAACCTCCTATACATACTAATCCTATGATTATCTAATCATACTCTAACAGGTATTGCATTGATTTTTATCAATGACCAAGCTAGGTTCTAACAACTTGATTTAAAGCATAAAACCGGCTTGCAGCATGTGTTTAAATGATGTTTGTAGGAAATTGATTAGTGCGTGAAATACAGCTGCAATTAAACTTTACGATAATACTGGATGAAATGGTTTTGGCGAAATGAATCCTGCTGATAATTATCTACCTCGTGATCAGTTTCAGTCACTTATTGACCAACTGAAGGCGGTTGGCTACCGCTGCGTGGGTCCACAGGTACTTGATGGCGCCATTGTGTACCATAGTTTGCACGATTGTTCCCAATTACCAAAAAGCGTGTCGGAATATCAGTCTCCAGGACATTACAGACTAGAAACGACGAGTAGCCAGCGTTATTTTTCCTGGGCGAATGGGCCTCAGGCAATCAAACCTTATGTGTTTGCGCCAAAAGAAGTTCTTTGGCGTTCCAGGAAAAATAATGATCATTTGCAGTTTCAGGATTTAACACCTGATCCAGAACCTGTTGCGATTATCGGGGTGCGTGCGTGTGATATAGCCGCTTTATACATTCAGGATAAACATTTTTTACAGGAAGAAAAAAAGGATCCTTACTATCTTGCTCGTCGTCAGCAGCTGTTTTTAGTAGCGGTCAATTGCACCCATCCTGCCGAGACGTGTTTTTGTGCTTCTACTGCCGATGGTCCCCGAGCAACTTACGGTTATGACATTGTGCTTTCAGAACTGGATGATGGCTTTCTCGTCCATGACTTAAGTGATAAAGGGCTCGAGCTAATTGAGAAATTGCCCACCAGTCCTGCGGATGAAGCACAAATAAAAGCAGCAGATGCTGAAATTTTGCAGGCCGCCCAACAACAAACTCGCAGCTTGCCTTCCCGCAATTTGAAAAAGGTACTTTTTGATAACCTGGAGCATGAGCGGTGGGAAGAAATTGCTCAGCGTTGTCTGACTTGCGGTAATTGCACCTCAGTTTGCCCAACGTGTTTTTGTCATGCCGAAGATGATATGCCAGCATTAGATGGGGGGAGTAGTGAATATTTTCGCCAATGGGACTCATGCTTTACGCAAGGACATAGCTATATTCATGGTATGACGATTCGTGCGACCACTGCACAACGTTTCCGGCAATGGTTAACTCATAAGCTCGGTAGTTGGCATGACCAATACGGCCGCTCAGGTTGTGTTGGTTGCGGCCGTTGTATCACATGGTGTCCGGTTGGTATTGACATTACCGAAGAGGTGAATGCTATTTGTAGCGAGAACCGTAATGCATAATCCCTATTTACCCCACGAAGCGAAAATAATAGAGCGAATCCAGGAGTCGCCAAGCCTGTTTACGTTACGCATGGAATTTACCGACCCAGAAATACAGGCCAGTTTCAGTTTTGAACCAGGACAATTCAATATGCTGTATTTGCATGGCGTAGGTGAAGTGCCAATATCCATTGTGTCTGATCCAAAAGATGATCATATTCTGGATCACACAATACGTAGTGTTGGACGGGTTACTAATGGAATTGCAAAGTTAAAAGAAGGTGATTGCCTGGGTGTTCGGGGGCCATTTGGTAGAGGTTGGCCATTAGTAAAAGCAGAACAGAAAGATGTGGTAGTGGTAACAGGTGGGTTGGGGTGTGCACCAGTGGTATCAGTTATTAATTATATGATGCGACGCCGTGAACGTTTTGGTGCTATGAATATTGTGCAAGGGGTAAAGCACTCCAGCGATTTCATCTGGGCAGAGCGTTATGATCAATGGCGACAGGCACCGGATACCAATGTGTTGTTGGCCGCAGATGCTGGTGAGTCACTCTGGCCCTGGCATGTAGGGCCGGTTACCGGTTTATTTAATGATTTAAAATTTGACAAAGACAGCGTGATCGTCATGATGTGCGGCCCCGAAGGTATGATGCGGGTTGTTATTCAATATATGCTGGAACAGGGCGTACGGGATTGTGATATCTGGTTGAGCATGGAGCGTGACATGCACTGTGGTGTTGGTCACTGTGGTCATTGTTTATTTGGAGATAAGTTCGTTTGCCGGGATGGTCCGGTATTTTGTTATGAAGAAGTCAAACGTTTATTTGGTATGAAGGGTTTTTAAATGAAGCCAAAAGTAGCAGTTCACAAATTTTCTTCATGCGATGGTTGTCAATTGGCGTTTCTAAATGCCGGGGAAGATCTGCTGTTACTGTCAGAGTTGGTAGATATTGTCCACTTCCCTGAAGCCGGGCCGGTTGACGAAGAAGAAAGTGTGGATATTGCCTTTGTCGAAGGTAGTATTACAACGCCAGCGGATAAAAATCGTATACAACGCATTCGTGAAAAAAGCCAGGTTTTAATCAGCATTGGCGCTTGTGCCACGGCGGGTGGTATACAGGCGCTGCGAAATTTTGCCAATGTAGAAGAGTGGATTGCTTCTGTTTATGCCACGCCGGAATACATACAAACATTAACCACATCGACGCCTATTCGGCAACATGTGAAAGTTGATCTGGAATTATGGGGGTGTCCGGTGAATGCCGGACAGGTGCTGCGGGCAGTACGCGATCTATTGTCTGGCGTGGTTCCCAAGATGGAAGTGAACAAGGTTTGTATGGAATGTAAGCGCCAGCGCAATGTTTGTGTCATGGTGGCAAAGAACATGCCTTGCATGGGACCCGTGACGCGAACCGGCTGTGGTGCCATTTGTCCGCAAATGGGACGTGATTGTTATGCGTGCTTTGGTCCTGCAGAAAACTGTAATACGGCGTCGTTGGGGCTCAGGCTAGAAGGATTAGGATTGCTGCCTGAAGCTATCGCGAAACGATTTCTTTTTATTAATAATGAGGTGCCAGATTTTCACAGGGAAGGTTTGGAGTGGATATCAAAATCATCCTGAATCCGAGATACAATGACTGATCATAAGCAAATAAAGATTGAAGTTCCCGTGCTCGCCCGAGTAGAAGGCGAGGGCGCTCTGGAGTTATCTATTACGGATGATCATATTGATAAGCTTCACTTACGTATTTTTGAGCCACCACGCTTCTTTGAAAAATTGTTGGAAGGCCGTTCTTACGCTGATGTGTTAGATATTGTGGCGCGTATATGCGGTATATGCCCGGTGGCGTACCAGATGAGTGCGGTGCATGCCATCGAGAGCATTTTTAATATTAATCCAGGTGTCTGGGTGAGAGATATGCGTCGTTTGATGTATTGTGGTGAATGGATAGAAAGTCATGCGCTACATATTCATTTGCTTGCTGCACCAGATTTTCTGGGATTTGAAAATGCGGTAGCCATGGCTAAGCAATATCCGGATGAAGTGCGCCGTGGTTTGCATTTACAAGGTTTAGGCAATCGCCTGTTACGTCTGTTGGGTGGGCGTTCAGTGCACCCGGTGGGTGCATGTGTTGGCGGATTTTTCAGTGCGCCGGCAATGGAAGATGTGAAAAATCTATTGCAGGAATTCAAGCAAGCACTACCGGTTGCGAAAGAGTTGGTGCTATGGACGGCGTCATTGAGATTGCCTGATGATCAACAGGATTTTATCAGTGTTTCGCTGCGACATGACAACGAATATCCCATGAATGAAGGGCGGATTGTTTCCAGCCAGGGACTGAATATTCCTATAAATGACTATCAGCAACATTTTAAAGAAATCCACATGCCGCATTCCACTGCCTTACATTCGCAATTAGACGGACAGCCTTATCTCGTAGGTCCATTGGCACGGATCAACTTGAATATTGACAGGCTGCCCGGCTCGCTTCAGCAAGTGATCAAGGAAACTGGTATTAACTTTCCAAGTAACAATATGTTTCATAGCGTGGTTGTGCGCGCCATCGAAATTTATTATGCAATCTGGCAAGCTATTCAAATTATGGAGAACTATAGTATTCCAGACTCATCCAGTGTAGAAGCTTCTCCAAAGGCGGGCGTTGGCTTTGGGTGCACAGAAGCCCCGCGGGGTATTCTATGGCACCGCTATGAATTGGCTGATAGCGGTAATGTATGCGATGCGATTATCGTTCCGCCAACCAGTCAAAACCAGGCGCGCATTGAGCAGGATCTTGAATTATCGTTAAAAGCTTTCGGTCTGGATCAAAATGATGATGCTTTACGCTTGCGAAGTGAAACAGTAATTCGTAACTACGATCCTTGTATTTCCTGTGCAACACATTTCCTAAAAGTAAACGTCATTCGGCAATGACACATATTGCTGTCATAGGTATTGGATCTCCACACGGTGTTGACCAGGTTGGGTGGCAGGCGATCGAATTTCTGCAAAAAGATCATACCTTTCAATCCTTATTGGGTAATGCAGTTAGATTATTGGCTTTGGACCGACCAGGTATGGGATTGCTGGAATATCTTGCTGGCGTTGATTATGCAATATTGATAGACGCTGTCGAAGGAGGCGCCGCAGGTTCAATAATGGAAATAAAAATGGAGCAATTACTAAAGAATACAGTAGAAATTTCCAGTCATCATGCTGGCGTTGCTGAAGCCCTGGCAATGGGCGACACACTAAATGCATTGCCACAGAAAATTACTGTTTTAGGCATTGCAACTGGAGAAAATGCCACTCCACATTCATCAGACAGACACTCATTCAAGCAACTTGCTCTGCTTGTATTTGATCATGTCCGAAGCTATGTCGATCCGCAGTGATTGAAAAAATCGATTCTATACTAAACCTATTATCAATCCCTGGTGTCACCTAAAACAAAATACCAAAACACTAATATTATTTCAGTGTATTGGTCAGGCGACAATCTTCCAATTACTGCTATTGAAGGTGTTAAATCAGGAGGTTACACCATGGAAATCATTACAAGTTGTATCAGAAGGGCATTGCTTTTTATTTTTTTGACTGCTGTGACTGGCGCATCCTTCGGGAAAGAAATGGATTTAATGTATGAGTTTCAGTTAGATCAGTTACTGGATCCCTCGGAGGAACAACTACAACTTGAAAACGTGGGACATATATTTATTTATGATGGGCTGAAAGAATCAGACATCAAATTGGCATTGGATGAGCAGCAGCATCGTATGCATGCTATGATGTTTGTTAATGTGATCTGGACAGATGATACTGGCGAGCCTATTGTTGATCCCTTTACGGGTCAAATTGTAACAGATGATGATTGCTAAATACTTTGAGTCTGCACGGTGCGCAAGACTGGTTAGCAGATTTAGTTGGCGCTATTAATCCAGTCAGGGCGGCGTTTTTCAAGAAACGCCGCTAATCCTTCTTGCCCTTCTTGGGAAATTCGAATTTGTGCAATTAACTCAGCGGTGTATTGGGAAATATCGTCGGATACGCCAGCTAACTTGTGCAACAGTCTTTTACATTCCATCTGCGCAGATGGGCCAGCCTGGAGTAGTGATTCTATTTCTTCTTCAATTGTGTCATCAAGCGAAGATGAGTCGACAATTTTATGGAGTAGCCCCATTGATAAAGCGTCTTCCGCGCTGAATTGCTCGCCTGTTATAAAAAGGCGTTTTGTATTTCGATGTCCCATTGCACTTACAATGTAAGGTGATACAACGGCTGGGATGAGCCCTAGTTTGACTTCTGTAAACGCAAAATAGCTAGTTGATGGCGCAATGGCGATATCGCAACACGCGATAATACCTAATGCGCCTCCAAACGCTGGCCCATTGATTCTGGCAATTGTTGGTTTTGGCATTGCATACAGCTTTTGAAGCATTTGCGCCATTTTGTACGCTTCCATGCTATTGGTGGCATGGTCGCGCTTGACTGATGACTTTAACCAATGAATATCGGCACCGCTGGAAAATGTCGGCCCTTCCCCCGTGATAACAATTGCTCTGACATAATCGTCATCTGATGCAAAGGTTAATTGTATAATTAGGTCTTCGATAACGTCGTTGTCAAAGGCATTGTGGATCTCGGGCCTGTTGAGCTTGATAGTGCAAATGCCACGATTATCAGTTTCTACAGTAAGGTTTTCAGTCATGGTTAAAACTCGGTTGGGTGATCAGGTAACAATAGCGAATAATGTATACAAGGCTACAACCGATATTTCATTCAAGTCGTGTGCCGGATTATTAATTGATAACTTAGGATTCTAAACGGCAATGTGTAGGTTATTGTTTTTGAATGAGATGTAAGTGGAGTACTAGTAATTACTCCGGAATTCATTCCGGGCATATTGCGCTGAAAAACTGCCTCGAAAGAGAATCTGAACGGGTATATTCAGTTTTTAGCTAGTTATGAAGTAAAAAAAACGCCACTAAACAGTGGCGTTTTTACTTTTGATGTCGTTTTCTTGGTTACTTAATATGACAGGTTAGACAAAGCCCACTTGGATTACCTTCCCCCGTGTTTACATTACCATTACTTACACGTAAGAAACTCGGTATAAAGTCCGTACCGGGACCATTAATTGGTACACCATGAGGATCGTGGCACGATGCGCATTCCACTTCGTATTGTTCCCCTGTGTTGTACATCCTAGGTTCGTCCTTATCAGGATAAGTGTTTCCGTTTGTATCGTGGAACCACATGTCTGCTCCCGAAGCATTGCTGAAGCCTTTGTAGGGTTCAAAGAAGTCTACGCCAATGTCTTTGCCGTAGGGGCCTTCAGGGTATTGAATCCCAATTGGATGGTCGTTTCTTAAATCTGTGCCTATCACAAATACCGTGAAATCAGACATCGAGGTTTGAGAGGTATCAGTATTGTGGCATAAGGTGCAAAATCCGGCATCCTGTGTTGGGCCCATTCTGTAGTGAAGGCCGACGGGGCCGGTTCTACCACTATTTCCCCATTGATCGAGGAAGGTGGAGTCCATGGCAGTTTCCTGCGCTTTAGAATAAAAGCCTGAGCCCGGCATATTGATGATTGAATCAATAGAGATTGTGCCGTCGTGGCATGACAGGCAAGTCAGGGAGTTCGGGCCCGGTTGGCCAATAGGACGATTCAATGTCCTGGGTTTATCGTAAATCTGATATTCACCCGTGTTGATGGTGCGGTTCCATAACGGTGCATCCACCTGGCTGTTTGCGCCGTGAGGTGTATGACAGTACACGCAAACTTCTACATACTGGTTTCGAAACAAGTCCATTGCATTACCTGCGCCACCTGCTTCGACATTGTACGATAGCGTCAGGTTATGCCGGGTATTTGATATGCTGTCTCTATTTGGTGCTCTCGAGAAAGGATTCCAACCATCAGCAATAGCGCTGATTGAGAATAAAACTGCAGATATTACAAATGTGCCTTTTAAGGCATTCAGATATAACCGCCTCATGCGCAAGCTCCCCTCATACTGTGAACCACTACTCTTCTAATCCCTCAGAAGCAGTGCCCCTCTTGCTGCTCCACGTTACAACAACGGTGTGCGCTGTTCTACATTATTACTTTTATTATCGAACCGAGCTTTTTATTTTTCTGTTAACTGCTATTGGTTATTGATATAACAGCTAACTCCTTAAACCTTCCCAGTTCTTAAGGTTAATTTAATCTAATAAAATTACAGCAATGTGTCAATAAATATATTCAATTACGTAATACGTAAGTGACTCATTTGATTTGTTTATTTCTTAGTCGTGCGTACAGAGCTGAGCCATCCTTGGTCTTCGGGTAAATCTGCTGGTCTAAAAACATCCACTTTCTTAAAATATTGATCTACCATGTATACGCGACCATCTTCATCCACAGCGACACCAGCGGGAAGCATGTATTCGCCAGGTTTTCCGTCAAATCCGCGATCGCCAACAAACAATAATAACTGTCCCTGGGCATTAAAAATCTGAAAGTTACCAAACGCGGCGTCTACGACGTAAACATTGCCATCTTTGTCTGTTGCAACGCCTTTAGGCCGTGAAAACTGGCCACTTCGACGTCCAATTGCGCCAAAGGTACCTTTGTAAGTGCCATCTGAGGCAAAACTTTGTATTCGAAAGTTTCCGCCATCGACGACATAAACTGTACCATCAGGAGCTGCTGCGGCTTGCAATGGCAGGTTGAATTGACCGTGCTCAGTGCCGCGTTCGCCAACTGTTTTAAGATGCTCCCCTGAAAATGAGTCGAAGATATACATGCGATGCTCTTGGGAATCGACACCGCCGGTATCGACAACATAAATCTGTGATCCATCTGGACTGACGGCAACACCGGATGGTCGACGAAAATATTCTGCGCCGCCAATAGCTCTCAGATAATTCCCGTCTTTATCGAAGACAACAACCCGCTTGGCTGAATTATCTGCAACGAACACGGTACCGGAATTTGGATCGATGGCCAGGCCAATTGGTTTGATTAGCTGGCCAACACCTTCTTGACCAAGAATTTTGAAGTCTTTTCCCGGGACATCAAATACCAGAACAACCCGTTGTACGGTGTCACTGACATACACTTTCCCTTGGTGGACCGCAACACCATAGGGTTTTTGCAATCCATAGCCAGAACCTAATGTACCGGTGGCAAAAGTTTTAAAGCGTTCCATTGCCGATGATTCTTTTACATCGAAACTGGTCCGTAATGTGCGCTCGTAAATAAATCGTGGTTTTTCTGGTGGCGGTGGATAGGCTGGGGGTACAAATTCGCCTTCTTTATGCCCACTGGATGAACAACCGTTTAAAAGAAATGCTACCAGGAATAAAGTGATGAAATAATAAGCTAATCTCTTATACATTGGTTTTTTTAAAGTAAATGTTGTTTGAAATGAGATCTAAAAACGATCTAGAAGTAAATAATTATAGATATTATTTCGTATGGCAGGTAAAACACAATACCTCTGCATTAGCGCGCAATAATAGTTCATTGTTGGTGTCGTGTACATTATGGCAGGTCATGCATTCAACGTTTCCATTGTAAAGTTTTACACCGTTATCAAATCCAGCTTGATGATCAGGTGGCCGAAAATCGGGATCATCCCAACCTAAGCCTGCATACTGCATCGAAATTGGATGGTCATTTCTCAGATCGGTTCCAATAACCTTGACGGTGATGTCATGCGCAACTTGACCATTGTGGCATTTACCGCAGCTTTCAATATCATCGCTGGCATTTATACGCATGTGCATAGCGGTATCTTGTGTTGGATCGAATGTGACCGGCTTAAAAACCACCATATCGACGGCCATAGTACCGTCATGGCAAGACAGGCAGAGCATACTAATCGGATTTGGTGTACCAGGTCTTGAGTCTAACGTTTGAGACAGGGATTCAGGGTAGAGTTGGTAATTTTCCGTGGCGGGAACGAAGCGGTTCCAACCAAGAATGCCGCCAAAATCTGCTGGTTCAGCGCCGGCTTCTTCTGGAGGAATGTGGCAATAAACGCATGAATATCCGTAATCAGAAAATGCAACACCAGGCATAGCAACGACACCTGCTCGTTCATTTAAGCCGGTGAAATCATGTTTTGACCCAAGGATGGGATCGTCAGCCCCCAGTACCGGATCTCCTACAATCGCTTCAGCAATCGCGTACGATCCGTAAGCTAAACTGCAAGAAATAAAAACTACTAGGAACAGACCAAAACATGTTTTTTTGTTTGGTGCTGTGGAATTCATGAAGTAAAACTATCCGCCCTGTTAGAACTATTATTGACTATCTATGATAATCTTTCACTTATAAATTCGATCAGGCTTATTTATGACCCTATCGAATAATTGTAATATCCTGCCCCCTATATAAAAATAGAGTATCCTAAAACTTTAAGCTTAGCTATATATTACGGTCATATTATTGTATTGCTTTAAAAAATAAGGGTTCTTAATATCAGCAACTTTTATTAAACTGGCTTTCCGTGTCAATTTGGTGGATATATACAGATGTCGTTTTTGAAAAAATCAGTAATTTTATTTGCAATCAGCGGTTTAAGCGGATTATTAACGCCGTTATCAGCAGCACCCTTAGCAAGTTCGTCTCTGGCAGATTCTGCAGCAACGAATGAAAAAATAGATGGTGCAAAGGTATATCTGGAGAACTGCTCCATTTGTCATGGTGATGCTGGAGACGGGAATACGCGCGCTCAGGGCAGCTTACGCCCGCCACCAAGGAACTTTACTACCGTCTCGGCAGCTGTTGAGCTAACCAGGGAAAGAATGATTCTATCTGTTACTCATGGTCGTCCGGGAACGGGTATGATGCCTCACAAAGATCGTTTGTCTGAACAGGAAATTGCCGCAGTAGTGGATTATATACGTGCGAACTTTATGAAGTTTCCTGATGATAAAAGCAGCGCACAGCTGGCTAAACATGTTGGTGGCGAAAAGATCTATTCCAAACACTGTTCAGTTTGCCACGGTGACAAGGGTACAACAGCTGTCTGGGCCCGTAGTGGCTTGAATCCCCAGCCCAGGGATTTTACGACGGCTGAAGCGCGTAAAGATTTAACGAGAGAACGAATGATTTTATCCGTTGCCAATGGCCGACCCGGTACAGCAATGATGCCTCACAAGGATAAGTTGTCTTCCCAGGAAATCGAACAGGTCGTAGATTATATACAATCGGCATTCATGAGTGGCCCAATCGCAGTTGAGCCAGGCAGCCCGCCATCCATTGCAGCACATCAAAATCTGCCTCAGGCTACCTCACCACGTATGCAGGGGCATCCGCAAATGCCTGGATTTAGTGTACCAGGTACAACAAGCTCAGCACCCGCTGCGGCTATGCGGGCTGATCCTCATCGACGTGATCCACATGCGGGTGGCATACCTATGACTGCACCCATAGGGCCTGTTGTTGCTGCTGACATGAAAGCCCCAATGCCAGGGGGATTGAAGGGCGATGTCGACAAAGGACGCCAATTTTATATGAGCAATTGTTTTACCTGTCATGGTGTCAAAGGCGATGGAAATGGTCCTCGTGCGCATTTCAATACACCTCGACCCAGGGATTTCACCAGTGAAGCATCCAGGCGTATGTTAAATCGTGAGCGATTATTTAATTCCATTACCAAAGGCAAGGTAGGTACAGTGATGCCAGCCTGGGGGAAGGTTTTGACAGATCAGCAGATTGCAAACATTGCCGAGTTTGTATTTACTAATTTTATTCAACAAAAAGTTTCAAAAGCAGAAGTTCAGCAAATCAACCCCAAAAAAAAAGCCAACTAACAATTCCAGTCGATCAAGCGCCGAACGAGAATTCGGCGCTTAAAACATCTTCGATTCCACCGTTAACAACTTCGCCAACTACTAATGCTCGACATGAGCAGGGCCGGGACATTTATAATTTCTATTGCTATTTTTGTCATGGGTATTCGGGCAACGCCAGGACTTTGGCAGCAAGTTACCTGAATCCGAAACCTAGAAATTTTGTTGCTACATCTCCCGATGAATTAGCTCGTAATGACATGGTTAAGGCGGTTACCCACGGGCGTCAAGGTACCGCGATGAAAAGTTTTAGTCGTACGTTGTCAGAGAATGACATCGAACTTGTGGTCGATTTTGTGCGTCAGGAATTCATGACTAACAAAGCGGAAAATACCCGGTACCATACCGAGGAAAACGGTTGGCCAAATCACGAGCAGTATGCCGTGGCATTTCCATTTGCGCTGGGGGAAATTGCTATAGATGTTCCAGATGATTCGTTGACTGTAAAACAACAATTAGGTAAGCGTGTTTTTTTGCAGAGCTGTGTTACGTGTCATGATCGAGCCAAAGTCAATGATGAAGGCGCTATTTGGGAATTGCGCGCGGTATCCTTCCCACGAAACCAGTACTCGCATAAAGAGAGTAACTCACCGCCCGCTGTTGATGCGACTACGCAGGCATCGCCATACGCGAAACACGATATCGCTCCTGTCGTAACAGGTCTTACAGCTAAAGAAAAGCACGGTGAAAAATTGTTTCAGGATAATTGCGCCTTCTGTCATGCTGCTGATGGAACGGGTAAAAACTGGATTGGTAGTTTCCTGGATTCCCATCCCCGCAACTTAACGGACGCAGAGAACATGGAAGCAATGACGCATGCTCGCTTGAAAAAAGTTATTCAGGATGGTTTGCCAGGTACTACTATGTCGGCATGGAAACATGTGCTGAAAGATGAAGAGATTGACAGTATCATTGCATATATCAATCGCGTGTTTCATCCTATTGTTGATGATCGTAAACTATAGTCTGACTGGATTAGGCGATGAAGCCGGGAGTGCAGGGTGACCGAAAAATTGATTAAAGTGGGCGTAGTTGGTGGCACTGGTTATACAGGTGTGGAGCTGCTGCGCTTGTTAGCGATTCACCCCAATGTAAGTCTGAATGCAGTGACATCTCGATCAGAAGCGGGTACGGCTGTCTCTGATTTATTCCCGAGTTTACGGGGTTATCTTGAGGTGAATTTTTCAACGCCGGAAGAAAGCGGATTAGCTGATTGTGATTTAGTTTTTTTTGCAACACCGAATGGCGTAGCAATGAAGTCCGTTCCAGAGCTTGTTAGCCAGGGGGTGAGAGTCATTGATTTGGCGGCAGATTTTAGATTGAAAGATCAGCAGGAATGGGAACATTGGTATCAGCTAGATCATTCCTGCCCAGAATATCTCGAGCAAGCAGTGTATGGATTACCCGAAGTGAATCGTGAAGCGATCAAAACAGCATCGCTGGTTGCTAATCCTGGCTGCTATCCAACCTCGGTTCAGCTGGGATTATTGCCGCTGCTGGAGGCAAATTGTATACAGGCGGGTGGAATCATTGCCGATTGCAAGTCCGGCGTTAGTGGTGCAGGGCGCAAAGCCAGTCTTGGAACTTCATTGTGCGAAGTCAGCGAAAGTGTGAAGGCATATGCGGTATCTGGTCACCGGCATCTCCCTGAAATAAAGCAGGGCCTGAAAGCGATCCACGGAGCCGATGTGGACATGGTATTTGTGCCGCACCTGATGCCCATGATTCGGGGCATTCATGCCACTGTTTATGCCAAGCTGAACAGAGAGAACAATTACGATCTTCAACAGTTATTTGAGAAACGTTATAAAAATGAAACGTTTGTCGATATATTGCCCGCCGGGAGCCATCCCGACACGCGTAGCGTAAAAGGCGCAAATTTCTGCAGAATCGCCGTCCACCAGCCCCAACAAGGTGACACGGTCGTCATTCTATCTGTCATTGATAACCTGGTTAAGGGTGCTGCAGGCCAAGCAGTTCAAAATATGAACATAATGTTTGGCCTAAGTGAGTCCACAGGTCTAAATAACCCAGCCTTAGTGCCGTAATAATTATAGATAATCTGCTGTTTGTGTTGCGCATGCTACGCAAGCGCGCCTGCAGCAGTATCCTTTTGAATTGTATAGATAATTTTGCAGCTAGGCTATTTGGGATATGGATAAGAAGGACGGCGCATCAACATGGCTTCACAACTAATCATCAAATCACCGCAACCAGGCAAAAATGCAGCGCTAACCATAGTGTTACTCATTGTTCTTGTTGGAGTCGGATATGGCATGTATTTTTATGGACACAACTCGTCAGGATTTGATTACGAGGTACTTAAAACTGCGCACGATAAAATGCAAGAACAGCTCTATGAGATTGACCAGGAGAATTCCGTGTTGCGGGAAGAAAAGGCTGTATTAGAGCAAGCAGCGCAGATAGATAAAAAAGCCTACAACGATGTCAATGGATCAATAAAACGTCTTCAAAAAGAAATCCTGGAACTGAAGGAACAGGTGGCGTTTTATCGTGGAATTGTTTCTCCGACTCAAACTGCTGCAGGATTGAATATCACCAGTTTTAAACTCAACAAACTAGGCACTGATTCTGGTTACCATTTCAAACTTGTATTAACCCAGGTCAAGCAAAACAACCGCATTATTCGCGGTAAAGCCAGTATTCTTATCGATGGTTTGCACGAAGGTGAACCCAAACAAATTAATGTTTCAAAGTTGATGGGTAACACAAAGCCTGATCTAAATTTACGCTTCAAATATTTTCAAACCATCGAAGGCGATATGGTTTTGCCGGAAGGATTTATTCCTTCCAGTGTTTCGGTGGATTTAAAGCCATCTGGACGAGGACAAAATTCAATTTCACAAACATTTAACTGGCTTGACATAATTTCCGGATAAATACTTTCCAGCGGATGGGATTGCACCAAATAATATTAACTCAGTAGAGGTATTTCATATGTTCAGTAACAAAAAAGCAAAACGCAGTTCAGAATTGGATTCGTTGGTCGGTGCTAATACCAAAATGGTTGGAGATGTGCACTTCAGTGGTGGATTGCATATTGATGGCACGGTGAAAGGAAATGTCATAGCGGAAGGGGAAGAATCTCTGGTCACCACCAGCGAGAAA
>NZ_CDLKIE010000241.1:0-15861 GCF_975902315.1 Kaarinaea lacus
CGGCGTTTAAAGACATTGAATAACTCCTAAATAGGGTAAAATTCGCCCCTCTGAAATCATGCCTTAAGGTCAGGCTGAGTGGGCAGGATTAAACAAGGTCTGTAGAACCTTAATTTCAAATGTTAAGTGAATTTTATAAATAGTAGGAGTTATTCAATGTCTTTAAACGCCGAACAAAAAGGCCAGATAATTAGCGATTACAAGCAAGGTGATGCTGATACCGGTTCTCCGGAAGTGCAAGTCGCTTTGTTGTCTGCACGAATTGATGATTTGTCTATGCATTTTAAAGAGCACAAACATGATCATCATTCTCGTCAGGGATTGCTACGTATGGTTAGCAAGCGCCGTAAGTTACTAGACTATCTCAAGAACAAGAACCTTGACCGTTATCGTGAATTAATATCACGTTTGGGATTGCGTCGCTAATATCACGCGTGTCGCCGATTGCAGTTGATGGCCGACAAATGAGACAGCATTTTCCCTGGTTAGCCAGGACTGCAACCATATAATCATCAATATAAACCAAGTAAATCTTAAGGCATTGAGGACATTCTGAAGTGAATCCTACTAAAAAAGAAATCAAATTCGGCGACCAGTTAGTTACGTTAGAAACCGGTGAAATTGCGCGACAAGCCAGTGGTGCTGTGATGGCCAGTCTTGGTGATACCGCTGTACTGGTCACAGCGGTAGCGATGAAGGACACAGAGGAAGGACGCGATTTTTTTCCGTTAACCGTTAATTATCAGGAACGCACTTATGCGGCTGGAAAAATTCCCGGTGGATTTTTCAAACGCGAAGGTCGTCCCACTGAAAAAGAAACACTTACCAGTCGCCTTATCGACAGGCCAATACGTCCGCTTTTTCCTGACGGATTTACCAACGAAGTTCAAATAATTGCAACCGTGGTTTCGCTGGATCCGGAAATTGATCCGGATATTCCCGCCATGATCGGCGCATCAGCATCCCTGGCGATATCAGGTGCACCGTTTAATGGTCCTATTGGTGCTGCTCGTGTCGGCTATAAAGATGGCAATTACTTACTCAATCCAACGGCATCCCAGCTCGAAACCAGTGATCTGGACCTGGTTGTCGCTGGTACCCACAATGCCGTATTGATGGTGGAATCAGAAGCCAACGAATTATCAGAAGAAGTGATGTTGGGCGCAGTTATGTTCGGTCACGAGCAAATGCAGGTGGTTATCAATGGTATTAATGAATTTGCCAAAGAAGCGGGTGCACAAGCCTGGGATTGGCAAGCACCTGAAACAGATGATAGCGCCAATGTCGCTGTTGCAGAATTGGCCGAAAATGATTTTGTTCAGGCCTATCAAATCAAGGAAAAACAGGATCGTTATACCCGTCTGGGTGAAATTCGTTCAGGCATTATTGATAAGCTTTGTAGTGACGAAGATGAAAACAGTCATGATGCCGAAGCTGTCAGAACCGCTATAGAGAAACTGGAAAAGAAAATCGTACGTGGTCAGATTCTGGCAGGTAATCCACGTATTGATGGCCGTGATACTACTTCGGTACGACCTATTACTGTTCGCGTTGGAGTATTACCGCGTACCCATGGTTCAGCGTTGTTTACTCGTGGTGAAACACAGGCTTTGGTGGTAACCACTTTAGGAACCGCACGCGACGCACAAAATATAGACGCCATCGAAGGCGAGCGCAAAGAGCACTTCATGCTGCATTATAATTTTCCTCCATATTGTGTGGGTGAAACCGGTTTTGTTGGCAGCCCGAAACGTCGTGAAATCGGTCATGGACGATTGGCAAAACGCGGTGTGGCTGCGGTTATGCCGGATGTGAATGGCTTCCCATATTCGATTCGTGTGGTGTCAGAGATTACCGAGTCGAACGGTTCCAGTTCCATGGCTTCTGTGTGCGGTACCAGTTTGTCTCTAATGGATGCCGGTGTGCCGACCAAAGCGCCAGTCGCGGGCATCGCGATGGGATTAATTAAGGAAGGCGATAGCTTTGCAGTTTTGTCAGATATCCTGGGCGACGAAGATCATCTTGGCGATATGGATTTTAAAGTGGCTGGTACCGAGAATGGTGTTAGTGCCTTACAAATGGACATTAAGATTGATGGCATAACGAAAGACATTATGGAAAAAGCACTGGCGCAGGCAAAAGACGGACGTTTGCATATTCTGAGTAAAATGAATGAAGTGATTTCAACATCCCGTACCGAAATGTCGGAATTTGCCCCACGTTATATCACGATCAAGATTCATCCGGATAAAATCCGCGATGTAATCGGCAAGGGCGGCGCTACGATTCGACAGATTACTGAGGAAACTGGTGCCAGCATCGATATCGATGATGACGGTACGGTTAAAATTGCTTCGGTAGATAGCGTTGCCGGAAAAGAGGCGCAACGTCGTATCGAGTTGATAACAGCTGACGTGGAAGTGGGTGTTATCTACGAAGGTAAAGTCTCCAAGCTAATGGATTTTGGTGCTTTTGTTACCATTCTTCCTGGCAAAGATGGCCTGGTTCATATATCGCAAATTTCCCATGAACGCGTGGAAAATGTCAGTGACAAGTTATCTGAAGGTGACATTGTTAAGGTCAAAGTCCTGGAAATTGACAAGCAGGGGCGCATACGACTTAGTATGAAAGCCGTGGATGCTGATTAATTGGGCGAGGCAATCACCCAGAACTACAAATAAAAAAGGGCGTAACGCCCTTTTTTTGTGATTATTACCAATGTTTATTACGATAAAGAAGTGCGACTTGAATTCAGGTAACCTGAATATCAATATGTCATACTTAACAATAAGTAGGTAGTTAGGAGATTTCATAGAATGATCAAAAAAGCGGTCTTTCCTGTCGCTGGACTGGGTACACGATTTTTACCAGCTACTAAAGCCAATCCTAAAGAAATGATGCCTGTAGTTGATAAGCCTCTCATTCAGTATGCGGCTGAGGAGGCTATTGCTGCTGGTGTAAGGCAACTTATCTTTGTCACCAGCAGTAGTAAACGGGCAATCGAAGACCATTTTGATAAAAACTACGAACTAGAGTCCGAACTAGAAAAGCGCGAAAAACATGAACTGTTATCCATCGTAAAGGGAATTTTGCCGGAAGGCGTAAGTTGTGTATACATAAGGCAGGCAGAAGCACTTGGGTTGGGGCACGCGGTTCTTTGCGCCAAGGACGTAGTGGGTAAAGAGGCATTCGCGGTAATTCTTGCTGACGATTTGATAGATGATGATAGTAAGGGATGTTTATCCCAGATGGCTGATCAGTATAATCGGTATAGATGCAGTATTCTTGGAGTGGAGCCGGTATCACCAGATGAAACAGACCAATATGGTATCGTGAAAACGGATGATACCAATCAGACTATTGCGAATGTAGAAGCGATTATTGAAAAACCGAAACCGAGTGAGGCGCCATCTAACCTGGGTGTTGTGGGGCGGTATATTTTGACACCTACCATATTTGATCTGCTTGAAAATACAGGAAAAGGTGCGGGTGGCGAAATTCAGTTAACGGATGCCATAGCGCAATTAATGGTAGTCGAGCACGTGAAAGCCTATAAATTTAGCGGCAAACGATATGATTGTGGCAGTAAGCTGGGTTATCTGGAAGCTACCGTAGAGTATGCGTTAAAACATCCCAAGTTGAAGGATGACTTTCTAAAATATTTGCGCAGTTATTGTATCCCGAACCTGGGTTCGCTGGATTCTAAAGACTGATTCTAATGAAGTAATTAATGAATTTTGTCGACTGGCTTCAGCGCCGCATCGATTTCAAGGTTTACCACTTTAAGATTTGCTCTAATTGTTTCTTTGGCATATTTTTTCTTGATCGAAATTTCCAGTAACTCCGCTGCATTTTTTAAGTTGGGTACATCGCAAAAACTGGTGGCACCATGTAACTTGTGAACATGATGATCCATTGTATCAAGGTCGTTGTCCTCAAACGCCTGGTTAATGGATTGTTTGAATCCTGGCAATTCCTTCAACAACATACCATGCATTTCTTCGGTCAGTTCCTGCTTGGACATTGCCAGCTTGTCCTTATGACTATTAATATCGATATACGCTTTCTGCGTTTGATTCGAAGACTGGCTGAAGTCGCTTGATGGCTCTTCAAGGGGAACGCGATGATCATCAGCAATGGTTTTGTCGGTATGTTTTGGAGTGACTTTAGATAAAATCGTATCAATTAAGATTTCTTCATCCACGGGTTTGATGAGCACGTCGTTCATGCCGGCCGCCAGGTAACTGGTTTTGTCTTCAGCGATAGTGTTCGCGGTTAATGCGACGATAGGCGTATTCTGGTTTTCATTGTCAAATTGTCTAATGTGTTTGGTGGCCTCCACGCCATTCATTTCAGGCATTTGAATATCCATCAGAATAAAGTCAAAAACTTCTGATGTTGCTGCGTCCAGTGCGATTTTGCCATTTTCTACAACCCTGGTGGTAGCACCGGCCTGACTCAACAGGATGTCCATCAGGCGGGCATTTATCTCCTGGTCTTCCGCTATTAAAATCTTGATTCCATGGAGAGGTAATTGTTCAGTATCAATTTCCGAGAAGTGCGGTTTAGCCGGTGTTATAGCCGATGTATTACTCTTCGACCTTGTTGTCAGTTTTGGTATGGTTTCCACGTTGGTAAATTTTAGCAATTTATCATCTGGCACCAGCAGCTTGCAGAGCAATTGATGAAACTCACTGTGTTTTACTGGTTTTGGTAATGCCGCATGTATTCCGGCTGCTTTTATCGTAGAAAAAACTTTGGCGTCAGCACTGTTTACCAGGGCTAGAATATTGCATTGGGTTACTTTGCGAATTGATTCAATTTGTCCGGTGAGTATGTTGGCCTGAGTTTCCTGTTGAGACAAACCAAGCACAATCAGATCAAAAGGCGCATTCTTTTCTGCTATTTCAATGTGATTATGTACATCAGAGATGGTCGTTAGCGTAGTGACATCAATAGACCAGCTTTCAAGGAAGTGTTGTATTGCTAGCCGAGACGCCTGATTGGAGTCATACAATAATACTTTAAATCCCGCTAGTGAAACTGGTGCGGTTTCTTGCGTTAGTTGAGGCAGTTGTTTTTCATGTTTGAAGGTAAACCAGAAGGTTGAGCCCTGGTTGATTTTACTGTCAATACCAATTTCACCATTCATCATTTCAGCCAGTGTTTTGGAGATAGTAAGCCCCAGTCCAGTGCCGCCGTATTTGCGCGTTGAAGATGAGTCCACCTGCGAGAAAGTTCTGAATAAACGTTGTTGATCCTCCTGGCTGATGCCTATACCAGAGTCGGTGACCATGATTTTTATCGTGACATTATCGTCATTTTCTTCTTCCAGCATAGTCCGTACTACTACGTCGCCAACTTCCGTAAACTTTATAGCGTTACTAATAAGGTTGGTCAGGATTTGTCGTAATTTGGAAGCGTCACCATGTAACGATAACGGTACATCGCTGTAAATCATGGAAACGAGATTGATGTTTTTATCATAGGCCAACGGGGCGAGCAGGGCGGTGATTTCCTCAATACAGTCTCGCAAATTATACTCTTCACCTTTAAGGGTAACTTTGCCGGCTTCAATTTTGGAAATATCAAGAATATCGTTAATGATGGACAATAAATTGTTTGCGGATTTTTCAATAGTTTCTATATAGTCAAATTGTTCTATTGTAGGATTGGTTTTCTGTAATAATTTAATGAAACCTATAATACCATTCATCGGTGTACGAATTTCATGGCTCATGTTGGCCAGGAATTCCGACTTGACACGACTGGCTAGTAAGGCTTCCTGACGAGCCTCAGAGAGTTCCCTGTTTTGACGTTCCACAACCTGTATTGAACTTAAAAGATCTGAGGTTGCCTGGTCTACTTTTTCCTGTAGCTGTTCTCTCGATTGCCTTAATGACTCTGCCATATTGTTGATATTTCGCTCCAGGGCAAGAAACTCTCCCTTGGAATCCAGCTCCAGTTCGATATCCAGATTACCTTTTTCAATTTCGTTAGCTGCATCCGCGAGTTTTAATATGGGGGATGTGATTTTCTTGCTAATGCGAAACACCAAAAGTGCACAAATGAACAATACGAATGTCGTTACACCAAGGCTGTTGAAAATAATATTATTGGCTTTTATGCGGTGGTTGGCCTGAGATAATTCTATGATAGCCCAGCCTGAAATTTTTCGTGGATCGATGATTTCAGGGAACTCGTGGGGGAAATTAAGCTGGTAATCGCTGAACTTTAAGTCACTCATCGGTTCGTAGTTGGTATAATTAAGAATAGGACGCATAAAGATCAGGTTGTCATTGAATTGTGGTTGCGATGAGTTTTGTTGTGCATCCTGAAAAGATTTTTTACCAGCGAGTGATCTCAATATTACAGCGCCATCGTTATCTGTAATGGTAATTGCAGCAACATCGGTTTCTGCGAGCACAGATTTGGTAACCGGCTTTATTAGCTTCAGGTTTTTGGTTGCTACGCCATAGCTACTGGCAGTGGCAAGTTGGCGAGCCAATGATTCGCCACGGGCTTTAAGTGAATCGGTTAACTCAGAGGTGCGTTGATTGATAAAGAATATGGCAAGCACCACGGCAATCAAAGTCAGTGGTAACAATGAAAGAAACACAAAACGGCGTTGTAGGTCCCAGCTCACCATTTTTCGTCTATGTCTTTACTGGTAGATTCGTGTTATTAATAAAACATCAGCATTGATGGGCAACTTATTGAAATAATGCAGGTTTCAAACACATTTGTCTACTTAGTGTTCGAGGTAAATGGCAATACTAAAACAGTTTACCAATTATAGTTTACAGGTTATTGTGGCCAGGGCATTCGTTAGCAAATTATTTGGTTATTAATCATGGATATACCAACAATTGAATCATTTGTAGGCAATACACCACTCGTGCGCTTGCAGAGGCTGCCTGGTGATACTTCAAATATTATTGCCGTGAAACTGGAGGGCAATAATCCGGCGGGATCCGTCAAGGACCGGCCTGCACTGAACATGATTCGTCAGGCAGAACGTCGAGGCGATGTAAAACCCGGCGACACCTTGATTGAGGCCACCAGCGGTAATACCGGCATTGCCCTGGCGATGGCATCGGCGATTAAGGGCTACAGCATGGTATTGATCATGCCAGAAACGATGAGCGTAGAGAGGCGTAGTACCATGAAAGCCTTTGGTGCGGAAATTATCCTGGTAAGCAAAGAGGAAGGGATGGAGGGTGCCAGGGATTTAGCTTTGCGAATGCAAGCCGAGGGCAAGGGCAAAGTGCTGGATCAGTTTTCCAATACCGATAATCCGCTTGCCCACTATACAGGTACTGCAGAAGAGATCTGGCGAGATACGCAGGGAAAAATTACCCATTTTGTAAGCGCGATGGGTACGACGGGAACTATCATGGGTACTTCCCGTTTTCTCAAGGAAAAAAATCCTGCAATTCAGGTAGTTGGTGTGCAGCCGGAAGAAGGTGCCAGCATTCCCGGTATTCGCCGTTGGCCAGAAGAATACCTACCAAAAATATACGATGCGTCTCGGGTTGATCGCATTATTGATGTATCCCAGGACGATGCCGAAAATATAACACGTGCGTTGGCTGCTCAAGAAGGTATATTCGCCGGAATATCGTCAGGTGGTGCGGTAGCCGCGGCATTAAGCTTATCAAAAGAAATTTCCAACGCGTTGATTGTTGCGATTATTTGCGACAGGGGTGACCGTTATCTATCAACGGGTGTCTTTCCCGCTTAATAATCATTAATTGATACGTAGACCCAATAATTGTGCCAAATTGTTAAATTAGCTCAACATTAATCACATTAGAATCCTTTGATTTAATGCATTAATGAGGTTTAAATTATAGATACAATAATGTTTCATTTAATATTTATTATTTCTCGACTAATTCAAAACTTTTATAGACTTTTTTATCAGGCAACACAGACAATCTGTTGAATACTGCTATCTTGTTAAGAACGCTCGTTCATCTTTTCTTTTGCTTTATTTTTCGACGAAACGTGTAAGCAGCTTCTGAGTGACTGCGAAGTAATCCAGGGATGAGTAAAGGATTTGCAGGTTTATTGATCCTGATCAGTAAACCGTCTGTCAACATTTTCCTTCATCAAATTGCATGAATACACTCTAATGGTTAGTTGTGGTAATTATTTCAGGAGGAAGTGATTATGTCTTCACAAGAGTTTCCTGTAGTAGGGAATTGGTACAGGGATTTTAATCAGCAATTGTTCGAAGTTGTTGCACTTGATGATGCGGACAACTTGATCGAAATTCAATACTTCAACGGTGACATAGACGAAATGGACTATGATGCCTGGTATGGTATGGTTGCGGAAAATGTTCCTCCGCCGGAAGACTGGACTGGTCCATTCGGCGAAGTAGAAACAGATGATTTGGGTTATTCCGACCTGTCTCCTCAATCCAACGGATTTAATATGTCACTGGAAGAGCTAGAATAATTATAAGTTCGTTGTTCTGGGTAGCGTTTAAGCCACGTCAATACAGATAACGATTCGTTCGACTGGTCAGTTTAGCTGATTAGTTCTTAACTAGTGCTGAAACTTTTTGTAGCTGATTCGTTTTGGTTGTGTGTTTTCATCGCCCAGGCGACGTTTCCTGTCCTGTTCGTAATCGGCATAATTACCTTCAAACCAGGTTACCTGGCTATCGCCTTCGAACGCCAACATATGTGTTGCAATGCGATCGAGAAACCAGCGATCATGAGAAATTATTACTGCGCAACCAGGGAAGCTCAGTAATGCTTCTTCCAGAGCACGCAGGGTTTCGACATCAAGATCATTGGTCGGCTCGTCCAATAGTAACAGGTTGCCACCATCAGCTAAAAGCTTTGCCAAATGTACGCGATTTCTTTCACCACCCGATAAATCGCCCACTCGTTTTTGTTGGTCACTGCCACGAAAATTAAAACGACTAACATAAGCGCGTGAATTCAATTCCATGTTGCCTACCACCATGTTGTCGTGGCCACCGGAAACTTCTTCCCAAACGGTCTTGCTGTCATCGAGTGCGTCGCGAGATTGATCCACGTAGGCAATTTTTACCGTGTCACCAATACGCAGTTCACCGCTATCTGGTTTTTCTTTATCCGTTAACATGCGAAACAGCGTGGTTTTACCCGCGCCATTGGGCCCAATTACGCCCACGATGCCACCGCGCGGCAGATTGAATGATAAATCTTCTACCAGTAAACGGTCTCCAAATCCTTTCTTTAAGTGGTTGGCTTCAATAACCAGGTCACCCAGTCGTGGTCCAGGTGGGATAAATAATTCGTTGGTCTGATTACGTTTCTCATAATCCTGCTTGGTCAGGTCTTCAAAGCGAGCCAGTCGGGCTTTGCTTTTTGCATGCCGTCCCTTGGGATTGGTTCTCACCCACTCCAGTTCGGCTTTCATGGCTTTGATACGGGCGTTTTCCTGTTTTTCTTCCTGCTCCAGTCGTTTCTCTTTCTGCTCCAGCCACGAGGAATAATTACCTTCCCAGGGAATACCTTCGCCTCGATCCAGTTCCAGAATCCAGCCTGCCACGTTATCTAAAAAGTATCGATCATGAGTTACAGCAACGACTGTGCCGGGATATTCATGTAAAAAATGTTCTAGCCAGGCAACAGATTCAGCGTCCAGGTGATTGGTGGGTTCGTCAAGCAATAACATATCCGGTTTGGACAATAACAATTTACACAGCGCGACACGGCGACGTTCCCCGCCAGACAACTTACTGACATCTGACTCCCAGGGAGGTAAACGTAACGCATCAGCTGCGATATCCAGGGTGCGTTCCAGTTCCCAGCCATTCGCGGCATCAATGGCATCCTGTAGTTTGCCTTGCTCTTCAAGAAGGGCATTCATTTCATCATCGCTCATCGGTTCGGCGAACTTCATGCTGATTTCGTTAAAACGATCGATGAGTTGTTTGGTTTCCTTGATGCCATCTTCCACATTACCACGCACATCTTTCGCGGGGTCGAGTTCCGGTTCCTGTGGTAAAAATCCAATATTAATGCCTGGCTGAGGTCGGGCTTCGCCAATAATATCTTTGTCAATACCCGCCATGATGCGCAACAGGCTGGATTTACCGGATCCGTTCAGGCCCAATACACCGATTTTTGCACCAGGGAAAAATGACAAGTAGATATCTTTTAGAATTTGACGTTTTGGCGGAACGACTTTGCCGACGCCATTCATGGTGTATATGTACTGGGCCATAGGTCTAATGTGAATCCTTCATGGTTAATAGTTTTCAGGCTAAGCCCGTAAATCTAAGACAACTGATAATGAATGTAAAGGCCGGATTCCCGAAAGCAAACGTTGCAATACTTATCGTGTTTGCAATGCGTTATTGACAAAAAATACGCTATAATAGTGCAGCTTTTATCGGAGGATTTTAATACAGAATGATTCATGCCAACGATGCCATAGAAGAAATGAAAACTATGGGCGACCTGGTGCGCTGGGGAGCCTCGAGTTTTAGCGAAGCTGGACTAAGTTTTGGTCATGGTACCGATAATGCGCTGGACGAAGCGTTTATGCTGGTACGCCATGTACTGCACCTGCCGCATGATGTACCTTCCTATATGATCAACTCAAGACTGACCAAGAATGAGCGCCGGCAAGTGGTGGAGTTATTAATGGAGCGTATTACCACGCGTAAGCCTGCACCGTATTTAATTCAGGAGGCGATGTTTGCCGGAATGCCGTTTTATGTGGATGAGCGGGTACTGATCCCGCGGTCTCCCATTGCCGAATTAATAGAGCAGGGTTTTGCACCCTGGACAGACCCAGACAATGTTCATTCCATTCTGGATTTATGTACGGGTAGCGGTTGTATTGCCATAGCTTGTGCCGCTGCGTTTCCAGGCACCCATGTAACTGCTACAGATAATTCTGTAAATGCCCTGGATGTTGCTGCGATTAATATTGAAAAATATGGTATGCAAGAACAGGTGGAATTACTGAAGTCAGATATTTTTCAAAGCCTGGCAGCATCTCAACAATTCGATATTATTGTCACGAATCCACCTTATGTTGATGCCCAGGACATGGCTGAACTTACACCAGAATTTCTACACGAACCGGGCGAGGCGCTGGCAGCGGGCCCAGATGGTTTGGATATCGTCAGATATATTCTCAAAAATGCCGCAGATTATCTGACAAGTCAGGGTATCCTGGTCGTGGAAGTGGGAAATAGTGATGCGGCACTACTGGAACGGTATCCCGATGTACCTTTCAACTGGCCGGAATTCGCCCACGGTGGTCACGGTGTATTTATCCTTACAAAGCAAGAGCTTGTGGCGCATGCGGAGAGTTTCAATAACGAATAACGACCGCGTAATGGTTGGTATTCAACCATGAAAACCTGCGAGTTCTGCATAGTGCTCAACTTCTCCTGAACATCCCAAATTAGATCAGATTATTCGTTTACCTGCCGATAGTGCTATTGAGCACTATTTTTACATCCTGAATATACCTGAAGATATTTCTTTGAGGCTCTTATGGTCCTGGCTGCAAGACAACGTCTCGAACAATTCATGGCTGGCCTGATTCGTCGAAATCCTGGTGAACATGAGTTTCATCAGGCTGTCCATGAAGTTGCGGAACATATTATTCCGTACATAATCGACAAGCCTGTCTATACCGATGCGCAAATACTGGAGCGCTTGTCAGAACCTGATCGGATCGTTATTTTTCGGGTCTGTTGGGAAGACGACAAAGGCAATGTACGCGCTAATCGAGGATATCGTGTGCAACACAATAACGCCATCGGTCCATATAAAGGTGGAATTCGTTTTCACAGCGATGTGAATTTAAGCACCCTCAAATTTCTCGCATTTGAACAAACCTTTAAAAACAGTCTTACCGGCTTACCCATGGGAGGCGCCAAGGGCGGATCCGATTTTAATCCAAAAGAAAAAAGTGACCGTGAAGTGATGCGCTTTTGTCAGGCGTTTATGACAGAACTTTCGCGACACATCGGCAGTTACATTGATATTCCAGCTGGCGACATTGGTGTGGGGGCGAGGGAAATAAGTTACTTATTTGGTCAGTTTAAACGTATATCGAACACCTTTACAGGCACCATTACTGGCAAGGGTTTGGCATTTGGCGGCAGTTTGATACGTAATGAAGCGACCGGTTACGGCGCTGTTTATTTCATGGAAGATATGTTTAAACACGCGAATAAAACCGTCGATGGCAACATAGCCGTGGTTTCCGGGTCCGGGAATGTTGCACAATTCACCGTGGAAAAACTGCTTCAGATGGGTGTTAAGGTTGTTACAATGTCAGATTCATCCGGTTATGTTTATGATGCTGATGGTATTAACACCGAAAAGCTGGAATTTATAAAGCATTTAAAAAATGTCGAGCGTGGCAGAATATCCACCTACGCGGAAGTATTTGGTGCACAGTACATTGAAGATGAACGTCCGTGGAAGGTACCCTGTCAAATGGCATTCCCTTGCGCCACTCAGAACGAAATCAACAAGGAGGAAGCAGAGCTGCTGGTAAAGAACGGATGTTTTGCCGTAGTAGAAGGATCCAATATGCCATCAGAATGGGACGCTATCGATGTATTTCAGGATGCAAAAATCATGTTTGTCCCCAGTAAAGCGGCTAATGCAGGTGGTGTGGCTGTGTCAGGTTTGGAGTTAACACAAAACAGTATGCGCCTGTCCTGGACACGTGAAGAAACAGATCAGAAGTTACGAAAAATCATGTCAGACATTCATGAACGATGTGTTGAGTTTGGAAAGGAAAGCGATGACTATGTCAACTATCTCAAAGGCGCCAATATCGCTGGATTTATTAAAGTTGCCAATGCAATGATAGCATACGGCGTCATGTAGCGTGCTTACACTTGCTACTTTAGATCTATTGAGTTAAGTGAAATGTCATCGGCTATAATAAAAATGTTATTCTATCTGATGGGTAAAACCATATAATATATTAGCTTTGGCCTTTTCATATTGGTCATGCGTAATAATGCCCTCATCACGTAAGCGACGATGCTCGCTTACCTCAGATGCTTCCATCGCCGCAGCAGGCAAATTATTCTGTGACCTTGCTTTGATTATGTTTTTTATCAGCCCGCTGAAAATTTTCTGAAATTGCGCGCGATTCGGGTTGTTATTAAACAATTCTAATATCGGTATACGGCCATTGAGTGTATAAAATATCCACTTGTTGTTAAAGCTCTTAATGGCCAGGAGCAACATAATGATGGAGCCTGCGGTTAATAATGCAATGGCAGTATTAACATAAGAACTGGACAGAAAAGTAAGGCCAAGATTTTTCAAAACGTACAATGTATATGAAACGACTTCCAGCACCAGGAACGCCGTCAGATATTTCAAGTTGATGTTGTAAACTCGCCTGGGTGCTTCATCAAGTAGTCTCAGGTCAATCATATAGGACCGGGTGTGGTTAGGTGTTTTTTCAGTTAATTTTAAAATTTTCTGGTCAAAGACACAGACTAATCGTTGTTTTTCTTTTAGATTGTTGACTTGCAGAAGTTTCAGGGTAAGTTTTTTTGCGTCATTGTTAACGAGGGGTGATTTTAAATCGCGTGCATTCAGAGCGAGTTTTTCCGCAACGGCTTGTTGGTACATAGTTACTACTCAAAAAATTTAAAACAATTGAATCTGTTCGATCGATCGGTGCGATATACCAATATCGGTAGATTAAGTATGTATATTAACCATACATGAGAGTAGGGGGAACTGGTCAACACATTTGAAACACCGTTATGTGACAGTCGTCACGTATTGAGTGTGCGCGAATTCAAATTAGTTGAATGATGCAAACCCTATGTATTTATGCATCGATGATCATCGATGTTCTAGTTGACTGCAAAATTGTCAAAATATTTGCATCGAGTGGTAAACGCCATCCATGGCGGCTTGCTAAGCGACGTGTTATCCAAACACGCAGGGAAGCGCTACACGCGGGCTCTCGTGATGTATCGAGATTTATGCTGCTTTTTCTGCGGATTTCTTTTCCTTGCTAACCTCTTTTAAATCTGGCTCATCTTTTTTAGTTTCTTCAGTTTCATAATCTTCAGGCTTACGCTGGCGTTCATAGAGGAATTTAAGAACTTCAGCTCGCAGATGATTATAATGAGGATCATCGGCAAGTTTGACGCGTTCGCGAGGGCGAGGCAAGTCTACTTCCAGTATCTCGCCAATAGTCGCAGCTGGTCCATTGGTCATCATGACAATTCGATCTGAGAGTAATACAGCTTCATCAACATCATGGGTGATCATAATTACGGTATTATTTAACCGTGATTGAATTTCGATGAGTGAGTCCTGCATGTGGGCACGAGTTAAAGCATCCAGCGCGCCAAAAGGTTCATCCATTAATAACACCTTCGGTTCCATTGCCAATGCGCGCGCTATACCCACGCGTTGTTTCATGCCGCCGGAGATTTCATCAGGGCGTTTATTCATTGCATGATCCATATGCACCAGGGTCAGGTTGTGTTTTATCCAGTCATCCATTTCTGCCCTGGATTTTTTACCTTTGAATACCTGTTTTACAGCGAGTTCAACATTTTCATAGGCAGTTAACCAGGGTAGTAAAGAATGGTTCTGAAAAACGACAGCTCGGTCGGGACCCGGTTCGTCAACTTCTTTACCGTCCAGTATCACACCGCCTTCTGTTGATTGATATAAACCGGCAACAATGTTTAAAACAGTGGACTTACCGCAGCCAGAGTGGCCAATTAATGAGACGAATTCACCTTCATCTATATTCAAGTTCACTTTATCCAGCGCCTTGAAAGGGCCGTTAGGTGTAGGGAACTCAATGGATACCTGCGTTAATTCTAAATGCTGTTTCATTTTTACTTCTCCAAAATATATTCGCTCTATTTGCGTGATTTTATTGTTTATTGATTGTTATCGAATCACTGCATTTCTATCCCAGGTGACTTTCTTCTGCAGTACTAACATCAGGCGGTCTAACAAAAAGCCTATCAGGCCGATAGCGAAGACGGCTACCATGATGCGGGCCAGAGAATTAGAACTGCCGTTCTGGAACTCATCCCAGACAAACTTGCCCAGGCCCGGGTTTTGCGCCAGCATCTCCGCTGCGATCAATACCATCCAGCCAATCCCCAACGAAACGCGCAATCCGGCAAACATCATGGGAATGGAGGAGGGTATCACTATTTTAAATATGTTAGTTAACCATCCCAGGCGTAATACGCGGCTCACATTAATAAGATCTTTGTCTATCGATGATACACCCACAGTTGTATTGATGATTGTGGGCCACATGCAGCACAACATTACAGTGATTGCTGAAGTTAGAAATGATTTTTCAAACATGGGATCGTCACTGATATAGACAGCACTAACAATCATGGTAACGATGGGTAGCCATGCGAGTGGCGAAACGGGTTTGAAGGTTTGAATCAAGGGATTCAATGCCGTATATATTGTCGTACTCAAGCCGCACACGATGCCAATAGGTATGGCAATGAGTGAAGCCAGTAAAAATCCGGTCGCAACCGTGATTATACTGGTAACGATCTGATCAAAGAATGTGGGTTTACCGGTATAGGGCCTAATTTTGACTTCGGCACTGGGATCTTTTTCAAGTTTCTTGGCGTTGCGTTTTTCCTGCCGTTCGTAAAACGCTTTTTCTTTATCTCTTTCCTCATAGTGCTCATCAACAAGAACCATGGCTTGTTCCCAAACTTTTGCTGGACCAGGAACCTGACCCAGTGAAGTCTCGATTTGAGATGCGACAGCACCCCAGATAAACAGGAAAACACTAATTGCGAAAATTGGTACTCCCAGTTTTCGCATTAAAATTTGTGGTTGTTCGGACCAG